>SEDB01000103.1 GCA_004210715.1 Pedobacter sp. | reverse complement strand
AGAAATTAAGGTAACAGCACCTTTCGCAATGCCATCAGTCAAATTTCCTGACTTTTCTGGCAATAAAAAGTTTTCAATTGTTGATTTTGGGGCGGTTCCTGGCGATAAAACTAAAAATTCCAAAGCCATAGCAGCAGCAATTACTCAAGCCAATAAAATTAATGGTGGAATTGTTGTGGTGCCTGAAGGCGAATGGTTAACAGGGAAAATTCACTTAAAAAGTAACGTAAACCTTCATCTAAATAAAGGAGCAGTGCTTTTATTTTCCGATGATCCCAATGATTATCTGCCGGCAGTACACAGCAGTTGGGAAGGAATGGAATGTTATAATTACTCGCCACTCATTTACGCTTATCAATGTAAAAACGTTGCCATAACCGGCGAAGGTGAATTAAAAGCCAAAATGGATCTTTGGAAAACCTGGTTCTCCAGACCAAAGGCGCACATGGAAAGCATCAAACGATTATACAACCTTGCATCAGCTTACAGTCCGGTACAAGAAAGGCAAATGGTAAATGATACGGCACATCTTCGTCCGCAATTTATTCAGTTTAACCGTTGCGAAAATGTGTTGTTAGAAGGCGTAACCATCACAAACAGTCCGTTTTGGACCATACATCCTTATTTATCAAAAAATGTTGTCATCAGAAAATTGAAGGTTTATGCACATGGGCACAATAATGATGGCGTAGACCCCGAAATGAGTCAGAACGTATTGATAGAAGATTGCGTTTTTGACCAGGGAGATGATGCTATTGCGATTAAATCAGGTCGAAACCCCGAAGGATGGAGGCTTAAAACACCATCTAAAAATATCGTGATCAGAAACTGTTTGGTTAAAAACGGGCATCAACTGGTCGCCATTGGTAGCGAATTATCTGGAGGTATTGAAAATGTGCTCATAGAAAACTGTGAGGTGAAAGATGGCGCTAAACTTAACCATCTAATTTTCATCAAAACCAACGAGCGCATGGGCGGTTTTGTGAAAAATATTTATGCCAAAAACATTAATGCAGGCAAAATTGATCTTGGTATCCTGGGTATTGAGACGAATGTGCTCTATCAATGGAAAAATCTGGTGCCAACCGTTGAAGTTAGACTTACGCCAATCGAAAATGTATTTTTAGATCAGGTAACGGCAAAAGAAGTGAAATTCATTTCCAGGATTTTAGGTGAAAAGAAACTACCTGTCAAGAACATTTCGCTCAAAAAAGTTTCAGCAAACAGTATAACCGGGTCTGAAAGTATTCATGAAAATGTAACAGGATTTTCGAGCCAAAAATAATTGGGATCTATTGATACATAAAATACTAATGCTAAACCACATATTAAACTAACCAAATGAACTTTAAACCAATACTTTTAATCACTGCACTTTCAAGCCTGTTATTTGATGTAAGGGCTCAACAAAAAGTTGATTACAAATTCGACTTCGGACCTGGAAAAGTAGCTAAAAATTACATTCAGATTTTACCGGAAACCTCTTTCTCGGAAAATAATAAATATGGTTTCGATTTTGATACCAAAGTAGAAGGCATTGACCGGGGCGGGAAAAATTCGTTGACAGCTGATTTAATAAGAAGCAAGCAACCGTTTTATTTTTCGGTTGCAGTACCTGAGGGAAATTACAAAATCACCGTAACCCTTGGCGATTCAAAAGCGGCAGCGTTAACTACAGTTAAAGCAGAATCCCGTCGTTTGATGCTGGAAGATATAAAAACCAAGGCTGGGGAATTTGTTACCAAAACTTTTATCGTTAATATTAAAAATAGAAATATTAGTGATGGAAGAGTTGTTGGCTTAAAACCACGTGAATTAACAAAACTGGATTGGGATGATAAATTAACATTGGAATTTGACCACCAGACAGCGCTGGCTGCTTTAGAAATTACAAAGGTTGAGGATCAGATTACAGTATTTTTAGCTGGAAATTCTACCGTCGTGAATCAGGAAGATGAGCCATGGGCATCTTGGGGGCAGATGATTCCCCGATTTTTTAAACCCGGAATAGCAATCGCCAATCATGCAGAGTCAGGTTTAACATTGGGTTCTTTTTCGGGCAGCAGGCGATTAGATAAAATATTAAGTATTGCCAAACCAGGTGATTACCTGTTTATTGAATTCGGCCATAATGATCAAAAGGAAAAGGGAGCCAATGATGGTGCCTACAAATCATATACCGAGCGGTTGAAAATGTTTATTTCTGAGTTTAAAAAGAAGGGTGGCATTCCTGTCATCGTTACTTCAACCAGCAGAAGATCGTTTGGAGCTGATGGTAAAACTCAAAATACACTGGGAGATTTTCCTGATGCAGCAAGGAAAGTTGCAGCTGCGGAAAATGTTGCTTTAATTGATCTCAATGTGATGACAGCTAAATTGTACGATGCATTAGGTGAGGAGCAATCTAAAAAAGCGCTAGTTCATTATGCGGCAAACAGCTATCCTGGTCAAGATAAACCATTGGCAGATAATACGCACTTTAATCCTTATGGTGCTTATGAAATTGCAAAATGTGTAGTATTGGGTATTAAATCACAAAAGTTAGGTCTTGCAAAATACATCACTGACGATTATCCTGATTTTGATCCTTCAAAGCCTGATGATCCAATGGTTTGGAAATGGCCAGATAGCCCTAAAAGTAGCTTGGTTAAGCCTGATGGCAATTAATATCTGATGATGAGATTCATTCTTTGTTTGATTTGTATTGCTGGCTTCGCAAAAAAATCTTTCTCACAAAATAATATTAGCGCATTTAATTTGGCTGATGTTCGCTTATTGGAAAGTCCGTTTTTGGCGGCTCAGGAAACCGATAAAACATATATGATTGCTCTTGATGCTGACAAACTTCTAGCACCTTACCAGGTTGAGGCTGGCTTAATGCCAAAATCAACTGCCTATGGCAACTGGGAAAACACAGGTTTGGATGGTCACATTGGAGGGCATTATGTTTCTGCACTTTCGTTGATGTATGCTTCAACCGGCGATTTAAAAGTGAAACAAAGGCTCGATTACATGATTGATGAACTGGAGAAATGCCAGATCAAAAATGGAAACGGTTATTTATCTGGGATTCCTGGCGGAAAAGTAATTTGGGGGCGAATAAAAGCTGGCAATATTAAATCATCAAGTTTTTCCTTAAACGACAGATGGGTGCCATTGTACAATATTCATAAGATTTATGCAGGACTTTATGATGCTTATGCCATTGCCGGAAATAAAAAAGCAAAAAAAATGCTCATTGCTTTATCCGATTGGTGTATTGATTTAGTTTCGGGCTTGTCAGATCAACAGATTCAAACTTTACTTAAAAGCGAACATGGTGGTTTAAATGAGGTTTTTGCAAACGTTTATTCGATGACTAAAGATGAGAAATACCTTCATCTGGCCCGGCAATTTTCTGATCAGTTGATTCTTAAACCACTCGAAAACAATAAGGATGCTTTGAACGGCTTGCATGCCAATACCCAAATTCCAAAGGTTATTGGTTTCGAGCAAATCGCGTTGACCAACAGCGATTCTTCAATGGCCAATGCTGCCGATTTTTTTTGGAAAACCGTTGTGAAAAACCGAACGGTAGCTATTGGTGGAAACAGCGTTCGGGAACATTTTCATCCTGCTAACGATTTTTCTTCTATGATGGAATCACGTGAGGGACCAGAAACATGCAACTCATATAACATGCTGAAGTTGACGAAGCAGCTTTTTCTTTCTCATCCATCAAGGGCATATTTAGATTATTATGAGCGGACACTGTACAATCATATTTTAACCTCTCAAAAAGCCGGTGGTGGATTTGTATATTTTACCCCTATGCGTCCGGGCCATTACCGTACTTACTCAAATCCACAAGAAAGTTTCTGGTGCTGTGTGGGTTCAGGACTTGAAAATCATGGAAAATATGGTGAACTGATTTATGCGCATGATGATCGCAGTCTATTTGTCAACCTCTTCATTCCATCAACACTGAATTGGAAAGAAAGGGGGATACAAGTGATTCAGGAGACAACCTTTCCTGATGTTGATTATACCACGTTTAAGTTGAAACTTAAGCATAAAACCCAGTTTGCTTTGAATGTTCGGCATCCATCATGGGTGCAAGCTGGTAAAATGGTAATTTCCGTTAACGGCAAAAAAGTTAGCGGAAAAGACCTGGGAAATGGTTATATCGGCATCGATCGTTTATGGTCGACAGGTGATGTAGTAAAACTGATATTACCGATGCATACCAGCGCTGAATTTTTGCCCGATGGGTCAGACTGGGTTGCTTTTTTACACGGACCGATTGTTTTGGCTGCAGAGATAGATAGTCTCAAGCAGCCAAATTTAGTTGCAGATGGAAGCAGAATGGGGCACATAGCTTCTGGTGCACTTTTCCCTATAAATGAGGTGCCTTTAATCACTGGAAAAAGAACATCCCTGGCAAATGATTTACAGGCAACGAAAAACAGTTCATCCACTTTTAGCGCAGCAGATATCATTTATCAATCAAAATATAAAAATTTAAAACTGGTTCCGTTTTACCACATGAGTGAAAAAAGATATGTGATTTACTTCCCATATTCCTCGCCAGAGAACCTTCCTGAAAGAGCAAAAGCTATTCAACTTGCTGAAGAAGAAAAACAAAAACTAGAGGCACAAACAGTCGATTTGGTTAATACCGGAGAACAGCAGCCCGAAAAAGATCATGATTTTCTCGGAGAAAAAACAGAAAATGGTATTTTTAAAGATCAGCATTTTAGAAATGGAACGGGTTGGTTTAGTTACAGATTAAAGAATAAGGAACTAAAGGCAGGGAAAATCAGTCTGCGCTTTTATGGCGCTGAAAAAAACCGGAATTTTAATCTTCTCGTTAACGATACGATCATTGCGAAAATCGTGTTAGATGGGAGTAAAGGAGACCACTTCTTCAATCAGGAATTTACCATTCCGCAAGCGTTATTGGCGACAGAAATGACAATCAAATTTGAGGCGAGCAATGGGGGTATGATTGCCAATATTTATGATCTGAGACTTGTGAAATAAGGTTTTTTAATATTTTGATTATTCTATAGCCAGCACTTAAGTGTTTGTTAGTATTAAACATTGCAAAAGATGTACATTGAACTAACCTGTGTTTTATAATCTGGTAAGATTAAAAATATTGCTATCTTAAAAAGAATTGAATCTGTTGAAGATGAAAAAAAATAAAGCAATTAAAATAATAATGCCGTTGATGTTTCTGTCATCTTTTTTTTGTTATGCGCAAGAGAAAGATACAGTTTTAGCAAAAATAAATCTGGCAAATTCCTTTTGGCAAACCAATAATAAACCTCAAGTGAGGGCATTTTGGGATCATGCTGCTTACCACACGGGCAACATGGAAATCTTTCAACTCACCAAGAATAAAACTTATAGGAAATATTCTGAAGATTGGGCTAGTTATAATCAATGGATGGGTGCTAAATCAACTGATTCAACAGAGTGGAAGTATAAATATGGCGAAAAGGATGATTATGTACTCTTTGGCGATTGGCAGATTTGTTTCCAAACATATATTGATTTATACAACATTCAGCCAGAAGAGTATAAAATTGCTCGTGCAAAAGAAGTCATTAATTATCAAATTAATACCGATAAAAGTGATTATTGGTGGTGGGCCGATGGATTGTACATGGTAATGCCAGTGATGACCAAACTTTACAACCTAACAGGAGAGAAAAAATACCTGGAAAAATTGTATGAGTACCTATCGTTTTCTAATAGCATTATGTATGATGAGGAAGCTAAACTTTATTACCGCGACGCTAAATATGTATATCCAAAACATAAATCGAGCAATGGTGGAAAAGACTTTTGGGCAAGGGGAAACGGCTGGGTTTTCGCTGGCCTGGCCAAGGTACTTAAAGATCTGCCCAAAAATGATCCACACCGTAAGGAATATATTAAAATTTTCAAGGGCATGGCTTTTGCCATCGTAAATTCTCAACAAAAAGATGGTTACTGGACCAGAAGTATGCTCGATACTCAGCATGCTCCAGGGCCAGAAACAAGCGGCACTGCTTTTTTTACGTATGGTTTATTGTGGGGCATTAATAATGGTATTTTGAAGGAAAAAGAATTTTTTCCAGCGGCTAAATCGGGTTGGAATTATTTATCTCAGATTGCTCTGCAAAATGATGGAAGGGTTGGCTTTGTACAACCCATTGGAGAAAAAGCTATCCCCGGACAAATTGTAGATGCAAACTCTACTGCTAACTTTGGTGTCGGCGCATTTCTACTGGCTGGTTGTGAATATTACCGTTTTATTAATGCTGAAAAATAGAATCTCAGTAAAAACACTAATTAATCCAACGTTACTAGGATGATTATAACATTAACCTCTGTGCAACCAAATTGAAATTCAACTCAAATCCTCTATCATTTTGAACAAAAATAATGTCAAACAATATCTAGTTGGTATAATTACCTTTTCAATTTGCATTCTAATTCATGCTGCTAGTTCAATAGCTCAAGAAAATAATATCAGCACAATAGCTTTAGATGGTTGGGCTAATAATTCGGTAAATGCTGTCATTTTTAGAAAAAACTCTTTAGTAACTTTTAAAGGAAACCAATATTCCGCTTATTACGATCAAGAGCAATTTTTGGTATTAGCAAAAAGGAAATCTGAAAGCCAACAATGGATTACAGAGAAAACGCAATATAAAGGAGATGCAGCCGATGCTCATAAATCAATTAGTATTATGATTGACGGAGCAGGTTTTTTACATGTGGCATGGGGGCAGCACAATAACGCTCTAAATTATGCAAAAGGAATTTCTCCCGGCACTTTAAGGCTCGGAGAAAAGCAAAGCATGACCTCAAAAAAAGAAAACAAAGTTAGTTATCCAGAGTTTTACAAATTGCGCAATGGCGATTTACTGTTTTTTTACAGGGATGGTGGATCAGGGAATGGGAATTTGATGATTAACCGTTATAGTGTTAAAAATAAAACATGGAACTGTGTTCAAGACGGCTTGATAGATGGTGAAGGGAAGCGAAATGCCTATTGGCAGGTAGCAATTGATAAAACAGGAACATTACATTTATCTTGGGTATGGCGTGAAAGTCCAGACGTGGCTAGTAATCATGACCTCTGTTATGCAAGATCGAAAGATGGCGGCATGCATTGGGAGAAATCGACAGGTAAAAAATATACACTACCGATAAATGCAACTAACGCAGAATATGCGCTTAAAATTCCTGAAAAAAGTGAACTGATTAATCAAACGTCAATGTTTGCCGATGAAACTGGAAGTGTTTTTATTACCAGTTATTGGCGCAGTGTGAACGAATCCATACCTCAATATCATATTATTTTTAATGATGGGAAAGGTTGGGTCGTAAATGACCTGAGTTTCAGAAAAACTGCATTTAGTTTAAGTGGTAGCGGAACTAAAAAGATCCCTATATCTAGACCTCAAATTATCACATGGAAAAAAGCTAAACATTATGCTGCCGGTATTATCTTTAGAGATGAGGAAAGAGGGAGCAAAGTTTCAATAGCTATAAACGAAAATATTTACGGCCGGCAATGGGCTATAAAAGATTTAACCAATGAATTTGTGGGCGATTGGGAACCAAGCTATGATACAGAACTTTGGAAAAATAATGGAATACTGAATCTCTTTCTGCAAAAGGTTGTTCAGGTAGATGGTGAAGGTAGGTCGAAATCCGAGCCTACCGCAGTTAAAGTGTTGGAATGGAAGCCAGGAGAATAATAAACCATCGTGCTTTATTTTACTTTTTTCACGCCTTCACTGGTCATTACCACTCTTTTCATGGTGCCGTCGCTGTTGTAATTTAAATAATCAATGCATACTGATCTCCGGAAACTTCCACCATCTTCATTGATGGCGCCATTGTGGTAAATGAAGTATGATTTTCCTTTAAAATCGATAATCGCCTGGTGGTTGGTATTGGAGTTTCCAGCAACTTCGTTTAAAATGCCTTTGTATTCCCATGGCCCGGTTACGCTTTTACTCATGGCATAAACGATTTTTTCAGGAAAGCCAGATGCATA
>SEDB01000511.1 GCA_004210715.1 Pedobacter sp. | reverse complement strand
CTGTTTGCCGAACCTGCAATTCCTGCACCATCACCTACTATTAGCGGTTTAGCCGTATAGGTTCCGTCTGCGTTGCGGGTTTTATAGATATCGGTTAATTTATTTTTATTATGACCAAGATTCACATCCAAGCTCCAGGTAAAATCTTTAGTTCTGAAGATATCTCCTCCAAGGGCAACCTCAATACCTTTGTTGCTCATTTTACCGATATTCTGCGTGATGCTGGTAATGCCTGTTAAACCGGAGATCGGTACGTTATACAAAATGTTGTCTGTTTTTTTAATGTAGTAATCTACCGTTAGTCTTGCTCTATTGTTAAAAGCATTGACATCCAATCCCAATCCACTGGTGTACGTTTCCTCCCACGTTAAATTTGGATTTCCGATTTGACTGATCAACAATCCGGGAATACCATTGTAACCAGCTGCTGGATTAACTGCATACAAATCAAACTGTGGATATAAACTGGCCGGACGATTACCCACCGAGCCATAAGCGGCACGAAGTTTCAGCATATCGATGTACTTTGAATTGAACCATTCCTCTCTACTGATGTTCCATCCACCACTTACAGAGAAGAAATTACCGTATTTCTTTCCAAAATTTGAAGCACCATCTCGACGGAGTGATACCTGTGCTAAATATTTGCCATCATAATCATAGTTGGAATTGAACAACATGGATTGTACCGCCCATTGACTTATCCCTCCTCTGGTTCGCTCTGGTTTTGCGGTCACATCCAGCACTTCAAAGCCTGGTACAATACCCGTTCCATAGGCATCAAGTGTTTTACTGCTGAAATCGTTAAACTCATAGCCTGCCAATGCATTAAGGTTATGCTTTCCCCAGTTGTTGGTATAACGCAAAATCTGATTGGTATACCTGCGTGTGTATTCAGAGCGGTAATCGGTTACGCGTCCGTTCACACTTAAGCCTCCGTTAGAACGGGGATCGGTGTAGCCAGCAGCAGCATAACTGTTATAACGGTAATTATTAACCGATGCAAAGGTCAGATTCTTTGTGATTTTAACATCAAAATCTAAATTACCCATGAATTCATAGTTAACGTTAGATCCTTTGTTCCACTGCAAATCGTATAAATAGTTTGTGCTTGCCGAGTTTACCCATAGTGGCGAACGATGGGGAACTAAATTTCCATCGCCGTCAAAGGCACTATCCCATGGTAAATTTGAGTAAATTGAGGTTACTGAATATTGTTGATCAGAAACACTACGTCTTGAACCTACTATTGAGGGTCTAACTGTTAACCATTGAAAAGGTGTGTATGCGGTATTGAGCCTGAAATTATAACGTTCGTAATCATATCCTTTTATCGCACCTGACTCATCATAATAACCTACAGATAAAAAAGACTGCAGCTTTTCTGTTCCGCCTTGAAGGGAAATGTTGTGGTTTTGATTAAAACCTGTCTTGGTGGCCAAATTCCACCAATCGAAATCACTGTTGCGCAACTCAGGTTTCCAACGTGGAAAGCTGATGGTGTTGGCATTTGCAAAAGAAGAAAAGTAATCATACAACTCCGCTCCATCCATCATTTCCAGGTTTCCATTTGTTAATTGATTAACGCCGGCTCTTGATGAAAAATCAACAGTCATCTGGCCGGATTTAGCTCTTTTGGTTGTTACTACGATTACGCCATTGGCACCTTGAGAACCATAAATTGCGGTAGAGGCCGCGTCTTTCAA
>SEDB01000510.1 GCA_004210715.1 Pedobacter sp. | reverse complement strand
AGAGGCAAGATTTTTAAAGGATTTTGCATGCGTATTCAAGATGACTTTCATGAAACTTATGCCGTTGTTTTAGATGGCTACCATTCTTTTTGTATCTGGTTGGATAACAAAAATGAGAAATGGTGTGCATCAAAAAATGTGGCTATCGATCCAGATGCGATTGATGAAATTATCAACAGAATATCGCCTCGTCCTCAAGTCTCTTAACACCTCATCAGAATAATGCTCATAAAAAAATCCCTGCCTAAGTTATAGCTTAAGTAGGGATTTTTTTTGAGGTAATTATTATCCGAAGAACAAGTAAGCCAGACTAATTGCTGTGCATACACCTACTAAATCTGCCAGTAACATAGCGCCAACAGCATATCGTGTATTTTTAATACTAACCGATCCAAAATAAACAGCGATAACGTAGAAAGTAGTATCAGAGGCGCCCTGGAAAACACCTGATAATTTACTTGGAAAAGAATCAGCACCATAAGCGGTCATGGTATCAACCATCATTCCGCGGGCTGCACCACCACTTAGCGGCCTGATTAAAGCTGTTGGCAATGCTTCCACAAATCGGGTATCAGCACCAAGATAAACGAAAATATTTTTAATGCCCAGGATTACCACATCAAAAGTTCCGCTGGTGCGGAGCATACTGATTGCAACGAGCATGCCTACTAAATACGGAATAATTTTTACTGCAGTCTCAAAACCATTTTTAGCGCCATCAATAAAAGCATCAAAAACATCAATTTTTTTGTACAGTCCGCCTAATACAATAACCAGGAAAACAAAAAGAATCAAACCGTTACTTAGTAAACCTGAAAATGATTTAATCCCATCAGCATTTAATGAAGTGACATACAAAACCAATAGCGCAATTACTATTGAAATGCTTAACACCCAACCAATAATAACGGGTTGTAACAGGTTTATTTTTTGTTTGAATGCAACAATCAGCATAGCCGACATGGTGCCTACGAAGGTTACGATTAGGCAGGGAATGAAAACATCAGTAGGATCTGAAGCATTCTGCGAAGCACGGATAGCGATCACACTTACTGGAATAAGACTTAAACCAGCCGCATGAAGACATAAAAACATGATTTGTGCGTTTGATGCTGTTTCTTTATTGGGATTCAATTCCTGCAAACTTTCCATCGCTTTTAATCCGAACGGTGTGGCTGCGTTATCTAATCCTAATAAGTTTGCGGAAAAATTCATGATCATGTGCCCCATAGATGGATGCCCTTTTGGTATTTCTGGAAAGAGTTTCGAGAAAAAAGGTCCTACAATTCTAGAGAGTAAACGGATTCCGCCAGCTCTTTCTGCGATTTTTGGATTTAGTTAAGGTTTATCATCCGTTAACTCGAAACCCCATGTTTTTCCTTTTTCCGTTGCTGGAATACCGCTTGTCATCCAGGCTGGCGCTTTTGCACCTTTCAAATAATAATCAAAAAACTGTTGCTCACGAATTTGAATATCTTTACGGTTTTGGCGCTGAACAAGATTGTGCGCTTCGCCGTTGTAGTTCAACATCCAAACCGGTTTTCCTAAACGGCGTAAACCAGTGAACATTTCAATACCCTGATACCAAGGCACAGCTCCATCAGCATCATTTGCCATTACCACAACGGGTGTATTTACTTTAGGGAACATAAACAATGGAGAGTTTTCCGTGTACAATTCTGGTTTTTCCCATAATGTGGCACCAATTCTACTCTGTGTTTTTTCGTACTGAAACTGGCGGTTCATGCCACTTTCCCAACGAATACCACCGTAAGCCGATGTCATGGGTGCGAAAACCAAATATCCGTTACTTACAAAGAATGAGATATTTAAACGAGATGGAGTAGGTGCAGGTGCCTGATAAGTAAATAATCCATCAGACAGTTTCTCATAAAAGTAAGCAATCATCGGATATTTCTTATTTGGATCAAAGTTTTCTGGCTTGTATAAAATACCTTCGGCTTTGTAGCCTTTTGGTGTTGTCCATTTTACCAATTCTGCAGTTCCCCAGTTGTAGTTTTGTTGTTGCGGGTTGGTGTTAGTTAATTTAGTTTCAGTTTTGAAATCAGCAGTAACATAAACATTCGGCGATTCTGTATAGCTGGCTCTATCGTAAATATAAACATCAGCATTTTTGGCTTTTGCTAAATTCGAATATTTATATTTTGCCATTACCACTAACTCTGGAGCCTTAGCTGCACCAACATTAGTGCGATAGAAACCATTTTCTTTGGTTACATTATTAAATCCATCTAACCAAACCAATTCATTCGCTTTAACGAATTTATTATCAACCATTCGGTTGAATGGGTTGTTTTCTTGTTCTACACGTTCGTAACGGAAAGTAATTTGATTTGCTCTTCCAAAACCTGCAGTAATATTTTTTGGTTGCGATTTTCCATCTGGAGAAAATGACCAGATATCATATCTGTCGTTTAACAAAACAGCTTTATCATCTTCAGTCCAGGTAGCTACACCATAAGCAGATGGAAGATCAGGAACGTCATTATCTTCATCCACAAACTTTACATTCAAGCTCTCGGTTAAGGCAACCGTTTTTCCACTTGCAACAACATAAGTGTACCAATTTCCATTTTTTCTGTCAAAGTATAAAATGTAATTGCCAGCTGGCGATGCCATAGCATAACCATTTAATTCTGAAATAATCTTTTTACGTTGGCCGTTTTTTGTATCAACCAAATAATAATCTTTTGATGTTGAACCACTCCACTGTGATTCAATTCTGCGGCCATAATCAGTTGAAGCCAAAACAAAATTTGAGTTTCCTTCTGCAATCATATTTGCATCTGGTAAAGTTAAATCAGTTAATGGCACTGCTTTAGGGTCGCTGCTGAAAACATCAATTACCGATAAATAGCTTTTTTTACTATCGCGATCAGCATTTTTCAATTGCATGGGCTGCAAATAATCATCTTTGTAGTTCCACACGTCAACCTTAGCCACTTCGAAATCAACTATTGTAGTATCTTTTGGTTTTTTAATTGGAGAAATACCAAAGAATAATTTCTTGCCATCTTTACTGAAACTCACTCTTCCATCTCCATTTACTGACCATTTTTCTGGCAATCCTGGCATATCGTAATCAACGATAGTTTGTGCAGTATCTAAAGTTAGTGAGTTGTAATAAACGTTATAATTTTTAATTTCCTTTTTTTCAGGATCTTGCTCACCTACGAACGCTAAATGTTCGCTCTCATCGTCAAAAGCAAAATTTTTGAAGCTACCTTTTCCTTTAATCAGCGTTTTAAGTGTCCCTTTCTCGGTATTTAATAAAAACACACCTTGTGGAGCAGTTTTATCTTTTTTAGATCCGCTGCAAGCAAAAACCAATTGCTTACCATCTTTACTGAATGAATAATCGGGATATTTAATTTAGCATTAGTTTTAAGGTTAGTGATGTAAAGCTGTGCATCGCCTTCTTGTTGCAATACGCTGTACATGGCCCAAGCCCCATTGTTTGATAATTGCTTTGTGCCTATCGCTTCCCAGGTATCATAAACAGTATGATCTAGAGGTTTTTTTTGTGCATAAGCAAAGCTGACAACGAAAAATAGAATAATAGTTAGTCTCTTTTGCATTTTTTAAAGTGAATTAATTTGTTGGTTGAGATTTAATCTTCTAAAATTGGAAATTTTTGTCTGATTTAAAAGCTTGTATGCCAAATATTACATTTGGAAGGGTTTTTATTGCTGATGAACTGAGCTTTTCAGTTTATGCCTCCACCAACCGAAACGATGTATCAAATATAGTTAGTGAGAGATCAAACATTAGGAAAATAAAAAATTAGAGTTGATGATTGATTTTCCACGCTTGCCCTTCAACTAATTTTGTCATTCTGAGCATAGCGAAGAATCTCCAAGCGATAAAATACAAAACTTCAAAACCTATGGATAAAAAAAAATAACATGTCTAGTTGGTCAGGGGAAGTGTAATAGGCAACAGATTCTTCGCTGTGCTCAGAATGACAGCGCCAATAGTCAAGCTGGAATACAAGCCAGGAACTTTATTTATCTGTATCGTGTCTTCACCAACCTAAACTACAAAAAAAATCCCCGATCAACTTAATGATCGGGGATTTCTGGTAATATAAATTTCAATTACTTTTTAGCTTGTTGTTGCTGACGCATGTAGTCATCTAAACGTTGTTGGAATTTAGATTTTTTCTTCTTCTCATCAGCGGGTCTCGCCTTGTTTTGTTGGATTAAGGCATGAATTTTATCATCATCAACCATTTTACGGATTAAGAACTGCTGTCCGAAAGTCATTAAGTTGGCTAAGAAATAGTAATAATTTAAACCTGCCGGATAACTGTTTAATACGCCTAAGAAAATGATTGGCATGATATAACCAATGTATTTCATTTGGCCTGTAGCACCAGAAACCTGATTGTTAAAGTAAGTCATGATTAAGGTCGAAACCGTCATTAACACACACATTAAACTTAAGTGATCACCGATGAATGGAACTTTAAATCCGAATTTAATAAACTCATCATA
>SEDB01000102.1 GCA_004210715.1 Pedobacter sp. | reverse complement strand
GATACCAATACTTTAACGTTCGCCTCGCTTACATCAACGCCTTCACGCTCGGCAACCGATCCTAAAGCACCCAAATAACAAGGACCCCATGCCGCTGCAAATAGTTCTTCAGGATTTGTGGCCCCACCTTGTCCGCCAAGTTCTTTTGGTTTTCTTAATTCGAAATCTAATATTCCATCACTAGATTTAATATGTCCGTCTCTTCCTCCAGTAGCTGTAACTTCAGCCGTATATAGCTTTTCCATAGTATATTTTCTTATTTTATTTTAATAACAACAAATGGTACGAGGCTTTGTTTGAACATGGTTAATGTGCCTAAAAAAAGTTTTAAATGTGATTATTTGGATCTTAGGGCTTAAAAAAATAAATAACGGTAATCGTTTCGTGTAAAAAAGCTATTCTAAAGGTAGAATTTAAACGTGATGGAATCTCACTGATAGAATATTACTAAATGTACAGTAATATGCCTATAATTAAGAATTTCATTAGTAGACAAGCTATTACAGGTTTGTATGCTTAGGTTCAATTAATGCTAAATTAATTAATACTCAAATTTAGTAAGTATGTTTCGTGTAAAAAACCGAGTATCCTGCTTGACGGAAAATCCATCGATATACTAAAATGATATTTTTACAGTATCACTTTTTAATTTTCGTCCCGTTGATTAATAAATTGTTATTGTTGATGTGTGTAGCTATGCTGACTATCCCATCTAAGTTGTTTGCTCAAAATTGTCCAGAAAATATTGGATTCGAAAATGGAAATTTTCGGAACTGGAAGCTATTTACTGGTTTGACAACGCTTTACAGTAATAAAAATGTGATATACACCAATGAGGTTAATACACCATCTCTAGGAAGACATACGATTTTAACTAATAAAGCAGAAAAAGATTATTACGGTGGATTCGACCTTATTCCCAAAAATGGAGGAAACTTTTCAGTAAAACTGGGTAATAATGGCACTGGTGCACAGGTTGATGGTGTATCTTATTTACTAAACGTACCTTCAGATCGTCCTGAATTTACCCTCACCTATCAATATGCTGTTGTTTTAGAAGATCCGTCACATCCCATGGAAGAACAACCAAGATTTATAGCCCGGGTAAAAGATCTTGAGAAAAATGAATACATTCCTTGTGCTTCCTTTGAATATGTTGCTACTTCATCATTACCAGGATTCAAAAAATCAAAAGTAAATGGCTCTATTATTTATAAAGAATGGACGCCGGTAACCATAAATCTATCAGGTTACCAGGGCAAGCAATTATTAATTGAGTTTATTAGTGCGGATTGTGCTTTAGGAGGTCACTTTGGCTATGCTTATGTTGATGTTGATAATTTATGCGGTAATTTAATTGTTGGAAATACATTTTGTAAAAGTGCCGATGAGCTTAATATTTCCGGACCAAGCGGATTTCAATATTACAACTGGTACAACGACGATAAATCCGTTAAATACGGATCTGGTCAATCCATAAATATCAAACCCACTCCAGCTGAAGGATCAAAAATTATTTTAGACCTGGTTCCGTATGCAGGTTTTGGTTGTCCAAGCTCGATCACATCAGTGGTGCACAGTGTGGATTATCAGTTGCAAGTTTCAGGCAAAAACACAGTATGTCAAAACACTGAAATTGACCTCACGAGTAGCAAATATATTTTGAACAAAAGTGATGAATTTACTTATCTGGTTTATCAGGATAAGGATTTGACACAACAATTAAATGGATTGATCAAGATTCAAAAAGATGCCACTTATTATATAAAAGCAACTAACTATAAAGGTTGTGAGAGCATTGTTCCTATCAATATTTCTGTATTTGATTCGGCAAACATTACAGTTCAAAATCCTATAACTGTGTGTTTTAATGAAACAGTTGATATTACAAATTCACTGTTGTATTCTAATCTGGATGGAATCACCAGAAGCTATTTTCTGGATGATAAGGCAACAAAACCGTTATTAAATCCTACCGCAGTTAAAACTTCTGGAACTTATTATGTGATGCTCGCTAATGAATATGGCTGTAATAAATTGGTTCCAGTTGAAGTGATCATTAGTCCGAAACCATTACTAAATATTAGTAACCCAGTTGCAGTTTGTTATCCTAATACTGTTGATATTACGGCTGCAAGTGTATTCGCAGGTAATGACGCTACCTTTAAATATAAATTCTTCGAAGATGCTGCACAAACGATTTCAATTGCAGATCCTAAAAATATAGGCAAAACAGGAAGTTATTATGTGATGGCAAGTAATGCTCAAGGTTGTTCAGTTAGTGGTAAAATTGATGTTATTGTTAATGATTTACCAATTTTAGCTATCAAAGATCCTGCTGCTGTTTGCTTCCCGGAAAAGGTAGATCTAACAAATCAAAATCTTTACTCAGGCAGTTCTGAAAAGTTAAGCTATTCATTTTTTAGCGATGAGGGTTTAACAGATAAATTGTCTAATCCAAAGTCAGTTGGTAAAGCCGGAGCGTACTACGTAAAGGCGACAAATTCTTCTGGCTGTTATGTATCTGATAAAATCAACGTTACCATTAATTCATTACCAACTATCGTTGTAAATAAACCAAGAGCCATTTTCGATTATGATTCTATCGATCTAACTGCATCAGAAATAACAAAAGGAAGTAAGAATTTTGTAAAGGTAAACTACTTTTATGATGCTTTGTTAAGCCGACCGATTGCTGATCCTACTAAAATGAACAAAGCTGGGGTTTACTATATTTCCCTACAAAACGAAAAAGGATGTTCAGTTTCTGCATCAATTGAACTGAACATATTACCACAGCCAAAAATTGTAGTGCCAACAGCTTTTACACCTCACAAAGAAACAAACAATAAACTATATCCTTTTTTAGTAAGCATTCAAAAATTAATAAGCTTCAAGGTTTTCAATAAATGGGGGATACTAGTTTATCAAACTGATTTGGCCACCAACGGGTGGGATGGTCAATATAAAAGCAAGATGCAACCTTTAGAAACATTCTCATGGTTTGCAGAGGGCATTGATACTTTTGGTGGAAAATTTCAAACTACAGGAAAGACTATACTTATATTATAATGTACAAATCGCTACTCATTACTTTTTTGTGTTTAGTTACATTATGTAGTTCAGCACAAGACCCAAAATTTTCACAATATTTTGCGGCTCCATTGAGCTTAAATCCAGCTTATACTGGTTTTTTTGATGGAGAATATCGCATCGCAGTAAATACACGTCAACAGTGGGGAAACCTGGGCGATCCTTACAATACTTACAGCGTTTCTGGAGATATAAAGCTTATTGAAGATGAAAACTTTACCAATAGTGTTTTTAGCATTGGCTTAAGCGGATTGTTTGATGAATCCTTTAACAGGGCTTTAAAATCACAATACATCAGCGCCAGCATGTCTTACTATCAATACTTAGATGTTGAGCACCGTTTTAAGTTTGGTTTGGCACCACAGGTTTCTTACGTATCAAAGTTTTTAGACTACAACAAACTAACCTTTGCTTCTCAATACACTGATGGAGGTTTTGACAATTCTCTTCCAAATTATTTGGATTTAAAAAACGATAAAACCTCTTATTTTGATGTGAATATCGGCGCCAACTTCGCTGCAAATTTCGATCGTGTTAGTTTCGCATTGGGTTATGCGCACTACCATTTAACTAAACCGCAAGAAACGTTATTAAATAATACCAGTGAATATGTCCCTGCAAGGCAGACCGTAAACTTTGGTATGCTTTATCTGTTAAACAATTACGTTGATCTAAATATTACTGGCGTTTACAATGTTCAAAGAAATAATAAAGATACCATTTTGGGTACCGTCGTAGGCTTTAAGCCAAATGATGAAACACGTATGAAATTGAACTTCGGTATGTGGTATAAGTTTAACGAAGCATCTTTTTATCCCTATGTTGGCGTAGCAATGGGCAATGTAAGCGTAGGAATGAACTATACTGTATATGGCAACAAACTGTTAAGTAATACGCCACGTACTTACGAATTATCGCTTATTTACAGACACAACAATTTTAAAGGTTTCAAAGTTCCATGCCCTAAATTTTAAAAATCATGAAAACAGCATTACTATTTTTCGCTCTTGCTACACTCGGAAAAATCTCGTATAGTCAACAAACCAAGCAAAGTATCGATTATCAATATTTTAGAGATGATAAGAGTTACTATGCTTTTGAAGTTTTTAAAGACAATGCGAATGGGATGGATGATCATTTAATGATTAATTTTACCGCCAACACCAGCTATAAAAAAATTGAGAAGATTTATTTAAAATCCGGAGAAACGGAACTAAAACTGAAATTCAAGTTGCGGGAAGAATCCATCAAATCAGATAATCCAGAGCAAAAATTTTATCCAATAATATTTGATGCAAAAGATTTAAGCGGTAAAAACTTCCCTTGTGATGCCCAGATCATATTTAAGCTGGATAACGGCATGAGTTATACGCTACCTTTCAGTACTTGTAGTGTAATTGAATTTATCGCTAAAAATTAGATTTTTACTTTAACGGTCAGTTTATAAATATCGTAAGCAACCTTCTGAATCAGATCAAATTGCTCAGGTACCAAATCTTTACCTTCAACTATTTTTAAACCCGTATCGGCCAGGCGAATAAGAGGAACATTTTCTATTGTGTTTTTTCCTTCAATCAAATTGTTTATCGAAGTATCGAGTAAATAATCTGTGTTTTGTGCCATTGGTTTTAGTGCATCAAAATTTTCAAAAGTAAATTCGTGCTCTTTATTATAGAGCGAAAGTGTAGCTACATACGATGATAACAAATGGCTCAACGCGGTAAACTGATGAACTTCTTTAATGAAAAGCTGTTTGCTTTTTGGCTCAGAAAACATACGCTGAAAAAGTGAAGCCAAATTTGCAGTAGCAACGTAAACCTCTTTTCTAGCTAGTTTATATTCTGTTCGATTATATGCTTTTTCAAAATACATCCTTACCACTTGTTCATAGTACGCTTTATTTGCTTTAATGATATCGGTCATCGCTTCCTTTAATTTCTCATGTTCCCAGGTCGGGAAAAGCGAATAGCTAGCAAGCAAAGCGATGCCTGACCCGATAAATGTGTCGTAAATACGCTCACGTGCCAATGCAATTGAACCCATCCCAAGGAAATCGAACAGGATTAGGATATAAGGCGTCATAAAAAGAACACTTACCACATAATTTTTCCGCTGGAAACTATAGCTCCCAATCATACAAATCAATAGTATCACAAACAATGCATTTTTATCATGAATGTAACTTACAACCGCCATACCAATAAAAGCGCCAACGGTTGTGCCAATCAAACGCTGATAATTGCGTTCTTTTGTTAAACTGAAACCCGGTTTGGAAATAACCAAAATGGTCAACAGAATCCAATAGCTATGGGAAAAATCAAGAATTTGAGATACAATAAATCCCAGCGACATTACAACTGTAACTCTTAATGAATGCCTAAAAGTAGAAGACCTGTAATTTAGGTTTTCTTTAAATAAGTCAAAATCAAATTTTTGCCGTTTGATGAATTTCTCTGTATCCACTTCAGCCTGACGAATATCTTTGTTGTTTCGGACTTTAAAATAACTAAAAATGGTTTTTACCCTCGATAAAATATTCTCAATATTTACTTCAATGTTTTTTAAAGCTATAATGCCAATCGTACTATATTCCTGGTTAGTATTATTTTTCTCGAGGTTATTGATTTTGATTTTTAACCTTTCAATTTCTATTAGCAAACGTTTGGATACAACAGGTTTTCCACCGCTTTTTAAGGCAAATGCAATATCATCCAAAGCGTATGATATTCGTTTAATCGCCATTTCGTAATCGGATAAAATACCAGCTTTGTCAAACTGATCATGCAATTGCTGATAGTTGTAATAAGTTGACATCACTTGCTCAAACAAATCAACCATATCCACGAACACCAATAACAGGAATCTTCCTTCAGGACTTGAATCCCTTACAATTTCCCTTGTTCTAAATAGAAGTTCACGAACTGCATCCTGTTTCTCATGAACAGAAACCTGCAATTGCAGTAAATCTGCATAGGTTTTATCGTAATTATTATTCTGATGATAAAATTTTGCCTTTTCCCTCAAAAATTCAGCTACCTCTAAAATGGAATCGCTTAAAGATTGTTGCACCAAGCGAAACGGACGAAGCCGATAAACGAAATAGCTCAATCCCGTGTACCATAAACTTCCAGCCAAAACCATTAACGAATGGATAATCACCTCTTGCCAGGGACGAACATCATCAATGCTTAACACCATAATCAGCAAAACAGCAGTACCAACAGATGCTGCCCGAACGCCATAGATGTAAAACATCGAAAAGATAAAACTCGAAATGGCTAATAGAAAACCAATGAAATAGTGGCTTTTGTTGGTTAGACCTGTGATGATGGAGAATACGAAAATTAAAGCAGTGGTAACAAACATGGCATTACGCCTGTGCAACATCGGTCCCGGACTATCGACCACGCTCACACATAAAGCACCAAGTGATAAAGTCATGCCGTAGGTTAGCATACCAAATTGCGCTAAAATAAGTGAGGGGAGAAGAACGCCTATTGTAATTCGCAATCCGTCGGCAAAATACGTACTCAATAAAAAGTCTTGAATATTTCGAATGGGTTGCCTAATCTGCATGTACAAAAATAACATAATACAAATGTTTTTTGTTGTACAGAAAATTAAGTTTTTCCTGTTTTTTTAAAATTTAAGCAGAATTGACTCATTCCATTAACAATCAAAGTGTTATGAATTGTTTACAACTTTATCTTATTGCATTGTTAACAAACTTCAAAATTATTGCTTTACGATGAAAAAAAATGATATTATAACAACTTAATATGTTGATAAAGAGTATTTTTAAGTTTAAAACTATGTTAATAAATAATATTAAATTCCTCTTGACAAATAGGTGTTTTCATACTAAATTAGATGATATCAAATACGAAGTACTTTGAATACTGATAAAACAATCCAAAAGAAACAATGAACTGAAAAGGGAATTATTTCGGGTGTGTTTACAGGGAAAACGATTAATTTCAGAAAGGGTTAAACCAAGTAAGAATATAAATAATGCTTATCGAAAGATAGATTATACGAAAATCGCACAGGCCCAAACAGCGCTTATTGAAAGCTAGGAAGTTTACGAATGGAATAGTTGGAAATAAATTTTCACGAATCGTAAAAGTTGCAAAACCAAACGAGAACGGAAAAATCAAAGTAACAAGAATTAGATGCTTTAAAATGCGACTATGGTTGTTTTTAAAGTTAAAACGGGGAACTGAATCGAAAGAAGAAGAACCCCGTTTTTATTTTTTACCAAAAATCGAATTGATCAATTCATCGATAAAAGAATTCATTAATTTTCCTTAAACCATTGCTAAAATATTAAATTTACCAAATGGCCAAAAAAGGTAAATCAACTTCAAATCCTTCAAAAAAAATTTTTGTTTTAGATACATCCGTCATTTTATATGATCACGATGCAATCAATAATTTTCAGGAGCATGATGTGGCTATACCTATTCAGGTTTTAGAAGAGCTCGATAATTTCAAAAGCGGCAATGACACACGAAACTTTGAAGCCAGAAGTTTCATCAGATTAATCGATCAGACATCAAAACAACAGCTCATTAGCGATTGGGTAAAACTCAACGCGGAAAATACAGGAAAATTTAGGGTTATACTTAGCGAAAAAACGCTAAAAATTAACGCAGAAGAAATTTTTGGGAAAGGTAAAACTGATCACAAAATACTAAATGCCGCATTAAACTTAAAGGAAGATAATCCTGATAAAAAAGTTGTTCTGGTTTCAAAGGATATTTGCTTGCGGTTGAAAGCTAAAGCGCTCGATTTATTTGCTGAAGATTACGAAACAGGTAAAATCAAAAATGTTGATGAACTTTATGTAGGCAAAACAGAGTTATTGAATTTCAATGATTCGATTATTGATGAGGTTAAGAAAAATAAAATAGTTGAGGCTGAAAATATTGGATTACCGCCAAAAGAGGGAAACCATTTCTTTGTATTAAAAAATAAAAGGAAGGTTGCAAATGTGTTCTA
>SEDB01000509.1 GCA_004210715.1 Pedobacter sp. | reverse complement strand
CCACCTTTTACATTGTACAATTTTGTGAAAAGAGGTAACAACCAAGAATTATTTACCAATCAGTTACCAACTGCTACTGCAGCAACTTTTCAACCAACAAGTGCAGCAAACTCAACTTTCACACCAGGCTTAAGTGATAACAATAGCTATCAATTTTTTCTAACGCTGCAATACAATAAAACTATTGCGAAACACAGTTTTAGTTTTTTAGCGGGTGCTGAGCAAAGTGAAGGTAATACTCAACAGTCACAAGTTCGCTATACCAATCAACTTATCCCTGGCGTAGATCAGTTTTTTGCTTATGATATCAACACTTTAGTGGCATCAAACTTAGACAGAACTGCGGTTTCTAAACGTTCTGGTTTTGCTCGTTTTAGTTATGATTTTGATAAAAAATACCTGATTGAGGGTATTGCCCGTATTGATGCTTCATCTAATTTTGCATTAGGTAATCGTTGGGGCGTATCGCCCAATATTGGTGTTGGATGGGTAGTGAGTCAGGAAAATTTCTTCAAAAATATAGATGCATTAGGATTCATCAATTTCTTGAAAATAAAGGCCAATGTTGGTGTAACTGGTGATGATAGGGTTGGTGTTCGTTTATGGCAAGATAGATTCCAGATTGATGTAACCAATGGTTATATTTTTGGAACTACAAATGGTAATAGTTTAAACCGCTCTCGCTTGGCTAATCCTGATATTACCTGGGAGAAGAAAAGAACGATCAATGTGGGTTTAGAAACCTCAATGTTTAACAACAAGTTAGATATTAGTATCGAAGCCTTCCAAAACTATACTTACGATGGTTTTGAATTGGGTGCTAATAATCAATATCCACAATATTTTGGTACACAAGCACCAGTGTTAAACTACAGACAACTTTATAACTGGGGATCTGAGTTTAGTATTGGCTATAAAGCGAAGCTTGCCAAAGACTGGAACCTGAGTGCGAGTATGAATTTCTCTTATGGTAATTCAGTTACAGATAGGATCTTGTACACAGCTGGAAACTTGATTAACAATACTTTTCCAAACTTACAATTATTTGGTACAGACCCACGAAAGTACAATACAAGTAATTATGGTTTAAGGAACCTTGGAATGTTTAGAACACAGGGTGAAGTTGATGCCTGGATGGCAAAATATCCAAACTATAGAGTATATGATAGAATTCCACAGGCTGGATGGTTGTATTACGAAGATACCAATAGTGATGGTGTAATCTCTGATAGTGATTTATCTCCATTATATAACAATACCAACGCATTTTTGTCTTCTGGTATCACACTGAACTTAACTTATAAAAACTTCAGTTTAAACACAAATATCAATGCACGATTTGGCGGTAAAATTTTCTATGATAGCAGAGCGAGAACAGCGCCATCAAAAACAAGAAATACGTTGGATATTTGGACAGATCGTTGGACATTAGAAAACCCGATGGACGGTAAATACCCGAGATTTGATGATCCATCATTAGGAATAAACTCTGATTTTTGGGCTGTTGATGGAACAATGATCCGTATCAATACCATGACATTGAGTTATAAAGCACCAATTGAATTTGCCAAAAGGCTAGGCATTGGAGGAGCTCGAATTCTACTAACAGGAAACAACCTTTGGACAATTGTAAATCCTTTACCTTACAAAGATCCATATACTTCAAGTGCATGGGATTATCCAATGTTGAGAACGCTATCTCTAGGATTGAGTGTTAACTTA
>SEDB01000508.1 GCA_004210715.1 Pedobacter sp. | reverse complement strand
TGCGCACCAATGTTTGATGTCATGATGATAATGGTGTTTTTAAAGTTAACCGTTCTGCCTTTATTATCGGTTAAACGGCCATCATCCAAAACCTGTAATAAAATATTAAACACATCAGGATGCGCTTTTTCAATTTCATCAAGCAGCACAACCGAATAAGGTTTGCGTCTAACAGCTTCTGTCAATTGTCCACCTTCATCATAACCTACATAGCCCGGAGGCGCTCCAATTAAGCGTGAAACTGCATGGCGTTCCTGGTATTCACTCATATCAATACGCGTTAGCGCATTTTCATCATTGAATAAAAACTCCGCCAAAGCTTTGGCCAATTCAGTTTTACCCACACCGGTTGTACCTAAGAAAATGAACGAACCAATGGGTTTGCGTTTATCTTGTAAACCAGCTCGAGAGCGACGTATCGCATCAGAAATTGCTTCAATAGCCTCATCCTGACCAGCTACGCGTTGATGTAATTCTGCTTCCAGGTTTAATAACTTCTCACGCTCGCTGGCAATTAATTTCGTGACTGGAATTCCCGTCCAACGGCCAACCACACCGGCAATATCATCAGCGGTAACTTCCTCTTTAAGCATTCTGCTATCCGTTTGCTGGCTTTCCAAGTCGGCTTTCAGTTTTTCTACCTGATCTTGGGCCTCTTTAATTTTTCCGTAACGGATTTCGGCAACTTTACCATAATCTCCGGCACGTTCAGCTTGCTCAGCCTCTAACTTATAATGCTCAATTTGTTCCAATTGATTATTTACGGCATCAACAAGGTCTTTTTCTCCTTGCCACTTGGCTTTCAGTTCATCACGTTCTGCAGATAAGTTTGCAATTTCTTCACTTAGATCCTGCACTTTTCGGTCGTCTTTTTCCCGTTTAATAGCTTCACGTTCAATTTCTAAACGCATGATCTCACGGTCTAAAGCATCTACGTTTTCTGGAACACTGTCCATTTCCATGCGTAATTTTGAGGCTGCCTCATCCATCAAATCAATGGCTTTATCTGGCAAGAAACGGTCTGCAATGTACCGCTGACTCATTTCTACAGCAGCAATAATAGCCTCATCTTTAATCCGTACTTTGTGGTGCGTTTCATAACGTTCTTTCAAACCACGAAGAATGGAAATGGCATCCTGCGTATCGGGCTCGTTTACCATCACTTTTTGAAAACGGCGTTCTAAGGCTTTATCTTTTTCTAAATATTTTTGATATTCATCCAAGGTAGTTGCGCCAATCGCTCTTAATTCGCCACGTGCCAATGCTGGTTTTAAAATATTTGCCGCATCCATAGCACCTTCTCCACCACCAGCACCAACGAGTGTGTGTATTTCATCAATAAACAACACAATGTCGCCATCACTTTGCGTAACCTCTTTAACAACAGCTTTTAATCGCTCCTCAAACTCGCCTTTATATTTTGCACCGGCAATTAATGCACCCATATCCAGAGAGTAAACGGTTTTGCTCTTCAAATTTTCAGGCACATCGCCTTTAATAATTCTAAAGGCAATTCCTTCAGCAATAGCGGTTTTCCCTACACCAGGTTCGCCGATTAAAATTGGGTTGTTTTTGGTTCTACGGGATAAAATCTGAATTACCCGACGAATTTCTTCATCTCTCCCAATAACCGGATCTAACTTTCCACTTTCTGCATATTCATTTAAATTACGGGCATATTTACTCAAGGCCTGGTAAGTTGCTTCTGCATTTTGATCGGTTA
>SEDB01000507.1 GCA_004210715.1 Pedobacter sp. | reverse complement strand
AAATAATTAGAAAATAGAACCATAAAATAAATAACAAAAACGATGTCAAATTATTTTAACACATTACCTCTTAGAGAAAAATTAAACCAACTAGGTGTTTGCGATTTCATGGATAGCAACGAATTTTTAGATGGCGTTAGCGCTTTGAAAGGCAAAAAACTAGTGATTGTTGGTTGCGGCGCTCAAGGCTTAAACCAGGGTTTAAATTTAAGAGATAGTGGTTTAGATGTAAGTTACACGTTGCGTAAAGAGGCGATTGAAGGCAAAAGAGATTCATGGAAAAATGCAACAGAAAACAACTTCAAGGTTGGTACTTACGAAGAATTAATTCCTAGTGCTGATGTGGTAATTAACCTTACGCCCGATAAACAACACACTGCGGTTGTGAATGCAATTATGCCTTTAATGAAAGATGGCGCTACTTTATTATACTCTCACGGTTTCAACATTGTGGAAGAAGGGATGCAAATCCGTAAAGATTTAACCGTTATTATGGTTGCGCCTAAATGCCCAGGTAGTGAAGTTAGAGCAGAATATGTTCGTGGTTTTGGCGTACCAACTTTAATTGCCGTTCACCCAGAAAACGACCCACAAGGAAAAGGATTAGCACAAGCTAAAGCTTATTGCGTAGGTACTCTAAACTGGTTCAATATGGTGTTGAAGTAATTACTGAAGCGTTAAAGCAAGGTGGTATTACTGCAATGGTTGATAGATTGAGCAACATCGCGAAGATAAAAGCTTTCGAAATTTCAGAAGAATTGAAGGATATTATGCGTCCGTTATTCCAAAAACACCAGGATGATATTATGAGCGGTGAATTTAGCCGCATTATGATGGAAGACTGGGCGAATGGCGACAAAAACCTATTGGCTTGGAGAGCTGAAACTGGAGAAACTGCTTTTGAAAAAACACCTGCTGGCGATGTTAAAATCGGCGAGCAAGAATATTTCGACAACTACTTATTGATGGTTGCTTTCGTACGTGCGGGTGTTGAATTGGCTTTCGAAACGATGGTTCAGGCCGGTATCAAACCAGAATCTGCTTACTACGAATCGTTACACGAAACGCCACTTATTGCCAACACCATTGCCCGTAAGAAATTGTTTGAGATGAACCGCGTAATTTCTGATACAGCTGAGTACGGTTGTTATTTATTTGATCAGGCTTGCAAACCTTTATTGGCTGATTTTATGAAAAAAGTAGATACCGATTTAGTTGGTAAAAACTTTAACGAAGGCAAAGATGGTGCTGTTGATAACAGAAAACTAATTGATGTAAACGAGGCGATCCGCTCTCACGAAGTAGAACAAATTGGTGCTACTTTGCGTAAAGCGATGACGGCAATGAAGGCGATTAAAACTGCTTAACCCCCACCCCCTTGGAGGGGGCTTTTAAATACAAAACCAAACCTCGCAGGTTTTTAAAACCTGCGAGGTTTAAAAAGATTAACAAAATGTCAAAAACATTAGTAGAAAAAATTTGGGATGCACACGTTGTAAAAAGTGAAGAAGGGTTTCCTGATATTTTATACATTGATACACACTTAATACACGAGGTAACTTCTCCGCAGGCTTTTGATGGTTTGCGCAAGAGAGGTTTGCCAGTTTTTCGTCCGCAGCAAACGGTAGCAACAGCCGACCATAACGTACCAACTTTAAACCAATTATTGCCAATTAAAGAGGAGCTTTCTCGCTACCAAGTGGATATGTTAACTAAAAATTGTGCAGAATTTGGCATTGAACTTTATGGTTTGGGTCACCCGTTTCAAGGGATTGTTCACGTAATCGGTCCAGAGTTGGGTATTACCTTGCCAGGAAAAACGATGGTTTGTGGCGATAGTCACACTTCTACTCACGGTGCTTTCGGGGCAATTGCTTTCGGTATCGGAACATCGCAGGTAGAGCAGGTTTTCGCCACGCAATGTTTATTGCAATCGAAGCCTAAAACCATGAAAATTGAAGTTAACGGCGAACTTGGAAAAGGTGTTGGTGCAAAAGACATTATTCTTTACATCATTGCTCAAATTTCTGCAGCTGGTGGAACCGGCTATTTCATTGAATACGCAGGTTCGGCGATCGAGAGTTTAAGCATGGAAGCTCGAATGACGATTTGCAACATGAGTATCGAAATGGGTGCAAGAGGTGGCTTAATTGCACCAGACCAAATCACTTTCGATTACATTAAAGGTAGAGAATTTGCGCCAGCAGGCGAAGAGTGGGATAAAGCTTTAGCTTATTGGAAAACTTTATACAGCGATGCTGATGCAACATTTGATAGCGTTTTAACTTTCGATGCGGCAGATATAGCACCGATGATTACTTACGGAACCAACCCAGGAATGGGAATGGGTATCCAAGAAAATAT
>SEDB01000506.1 GCA_004210715.1 Pedobacter sp. | reverse complement strand
TGGTATTGCATCAGCCTGGCATTGCCGAAGTAAATATTCCGGCAGCTACCCAGCCGGCTATTTATACGCAAATTGTTGCTGATTTAAAAGAAGCAGAAAATTTGTTGCAAGGTCGTACTTCGGCAAGTTTAGGTTATAATGATCAGGTTACCATCACAGCCGTACAAGCCATGTTGGCTAGGGTATATTTGTATTGGGCAGGTTATCCGGTTAATGATACCGGTAAATATGCTGATGCCATAACTTACGCGGATAAGGTTATTGTTTCTGGTCAGCATGCCTTGAATCCAGATTATAAACAGGTTTTTATCAATCTTTTTCAGGATCGGTATGATTTGAAAGAAGATATTTTAGAGTGGGGTTCTGCAGGTGCTGCGGCTGGCGTAACCAACAAAACCGGAAATGATATCGGTAATTTCAATGGCATTATCTCCGCTATCCTTTTGGTAAACGGAACTTTTGAGCAAAACTCCTATTCCGCCGCCGGTTGGGTGCGCATCACCAAAAAATTGTTCGACAGCTATGAGGTAGAACCCAGCAGTACTTTAGTAAATAAAGCTTCGCTTGATACCAGAAGAGATTGGAACTGCCCGGATTATATCTGGACAACCAATGCATCAGCCGGAACCAGGGTAAAAACAGATCGTTCTGCGCCATGGCAAATGAATACCGGTAAATTTAGAAGAGAATATGCACCGGCAGAAATGCGGAATACGGGAACCTATAATGCCAACTGGCCGGTAATTAGATATGCAGATGTGTTATTAATCAAGGCAGAAGCAGAAAATCAGGTCAATGGTCCAAATGCTGCGGCTTACGATGCCATTAACCAGGTTCGCAAACGGGGTTATGGCACCATGTATGGCAATATCGTTAAAAATATCACGGTAATAAACGGAGGCTCAGGTTATTCAGCCGCCAACCCACCACTGGTGACCATTAGTGGGGGCGGAGGTACAGGTGCCACGGCTACAGCCGTAGTTTCTACGGCAGGTGTAGTCACGGGAATCAAATTAACCAGTCGCGGAAACTTAACCCTAGCTGGTCCTTATTATACTTCCGTGCCTACAGTCACTATTGCTGCACCAACCACAGGCGTAACGGCCACCGCCACCGCCACCATTACCAACGGATCAGAACATTTGTTAACTCAGGGATTGAGTAAAGCAGATTTTCAACTGGCACTACGTGATGAACGGATGCGTGAAATGTGTTTTGAAGCTTCAAGGAAATATGATCTGGTGAGATGGGGGAATTTCGCTGGCGATTTACAGGCTTTCGGCAATTATGCAGTTGCCAATGGCGTGACTGCCGGAAACGGAAATATCAACGGGTATCAAGGTTTAATAACCGTAACACCCCGATATAGCCTGATGCCAAAACCTACATACGAGCTGAATTTAAACAAAGCACTAAAGCAAAACCCAGGTTATTAATCAATAAAATATTAAGAAATGAAAAACTCATGTTATATCATCTTAATTGCCTGTACCTGTTTTTGGGCATGCAAAAAAGATTTGACTACGGAAACACAAATTCAACTTTAGTGGTTATGCCGATAATGTTGTTTTCTGGGGAGGAACACCTGGTAATAAATATGAATTTAAAACCCGTTCATCAGCATTTGGAACGCCAACCTTATCGTTTACCAGTACTGCACAGTTTGGTGCCCAAAATAATACATTACAGGTTTTGGCCACCAATAAACTGCCAGCTAAAGATTCGGCGAGTGTTGTAAATGCAGCGTGGACGGATATTACACCCAGAACACCCATTGCCACAAGTGCCACAGCAGTTAACACCGGGCAGGTAAATTTATCTGATCTGGTGAGCGGTGCCAATGACAGCTTGTTTATTGCCTTTAAATATACAGGCCTCACCGGGTCCACGCAAAGAACCTGGACCATCACCAATTTTTTGGTTAATAATGCGCTGAGCGATTATACCTACAACCTAAGCTCTTTAGCAGCAGACAACGCATTTTGGACCAGATTTGGAAATGTGTGGTCGCCTGCAAGTTCGAGATGGGTAGCTACTACAACCGCACTAACCATTGTTGGCGGTGCGGCAACTGCGCCTTCCAATACCAGCTGGATCATTAGTAAACCATTGTTTGTTGGAAGAATTGCTCCTGATGTTCCAACAGCAACGGTAAAAAATATTACAGCATCGGCATTGTCAACCTACAATTATAAATACGCCGCAGTGGGCAGATACAAAATCACTTTTGCAAGTTACAATACCACACCAAATGACAGCCAGTTGGTGTTGAAAGAATTTAATGTGAAGGTTATCCTTTAATTGAGCGTAAGCGCAGCTACCTATGATCAAATTTATTCAATTCTTATTATCGATTAAGCCAATATCGCGAAAGTGGGAGCTTTGCCCATTGCTTTTATTGATGATCAACTTTTCAGCTTTTGCTCAGAAAGAGCCCTTTTCAACAATAGAAAAGCGCATCAGCGCTGATTTGCAAACCGGAGTTAACGATGCTTTTCTGGCGAAAAGGATCATAAGAGATTTAGCAAAACTAAAAGCCGATGGAAGCTGGACAGATATTAATTATGCCGACGTACAATACGATCCTTTGAAAAGAATTAAAGAAATGGCTACTGCTTATATCCGTCCATCAAATAAACTTTACGGAAACCAGGAAATTTATGTTGCGATCAC
>SEDB01000505.1 GCA_004210715.1 Pedobacter sp. | reverse complement strand
AACCTGAACCAATGGAAAATGTAGTTTCAATGGTATTTGTTGAAGTATTGATCACATGGAGGTCATTGCCATAAGCATTAGGAACGAAAATTTTGCTTCCATCCCTACTGATCGACATGAAATAAGTAGATGCTGGCACAGACAGACTGGCCGTCCGGGTGTTAGTGAGCGCATCGATGGTAATCAATTTACCGCTTAGATCAACGACGTAAACTATTTTACCATCGGGACTAACGCGTATTGAACCAAGGGCATTGTCCAACTGAATGGTTGCAATGACTTTATTTTCCAAGGCATCAATTACTGAGACATTATGTGAATCGTAATTGGCCACATAAACCCTAGTGCCATCTGGACTTACAGCAACACCCGTCGGACCTTCGCCCACAGGGATCCTTGCAACAATATTATTGGTGTTAATATCAATAACCGATACAATATCTAGATAAACATCGGCAATGTAAACATAACCAGAAGATGCAGGTACTGCGGTAATAGTAGCGACGATAGGAACTTTCGTATTATTTACTGCAGTAAAACTGGGAATATTACCTATGCCAATTGCTGAAAGCCCAATCCCGGGTTGATCATTTGTCCACCGGTACCCGCAGATTCCTTGTGAAAAGTTTACCGGAGTAGTGACTGATCCATTATCAACAATTTGACTGGTTTGCGCAGATGCCTGAAAGAACAAAAAGGATATAAAAAAAACACTAACAAAATATTGCAGTCTTAATTTCATTGGGAGCATTAAGGTTAAATTCTAAGACAAGTTTAATTATTAGCAAATATATAGCAATAGCGGTAAAAATTCTTCCTTGCTAATCAAAACTGCCTTAATAAAAAATGGGCAAGAAATAATCCTTGCCCATTTTTTGTTATGACAGCTAAAAGCTATAATATTATTCTATTCATTGATCGCTTTTACGCCTGGCAATTCCTTACCTTCCATATATTCAAGAAGCGCACCGCCGCCTGTAGAAACATAACTCACTTCATCTTCCAAACCAAATTTTGCGATAGCCGCAGCCGAATCGCCACCACCAATCAATGAAAAAGCGCCATTATCTTTGGTTGCTGCCACTACTGCATCAGCCACTGCCTTGGTTCCTACCTGAAAGTTCTCCATTTCGAAAACGCCCATCGGACCGTTCCATAATAATGTTTTAGAATTTTTGATTACATCCTGAAATAAAGCAACTGATTTGGGACCGATATCCAATCCCATCCAATCGGCAGGAATCTGACCAGAATCTACATCTTTTTTAGCTGCATCGTTTGCAAATTTATCAGCAATAACGGTATCAACCGGAAGAATTAAGTTCACTCCTTTAGCTTTGGCTTTTTCTATCAATTCTAAAGAAAGCTCTTGCTTGTCAGCTTCTAAAAGTGAGGTTCCTATTTCTCCGCCCTGTGCTTTAGCGAAAGTATAAGCCATGCCTCCACCAATGATGATATTATCAACTTTCTCTAATAATTTCTCAATTAAAAGAATTTTATCAGACACTTTTGCACCACCCATAATCGCCGTAAATGGGCGTTCCGCATGATTGAGAATTTTCTCTGCATTTTCTACTTCTGATGCCATCAGGTATCCAAAGTATTTTGCATCAGGAAAGAACTGTGCGATGATTGACGTGGAAGCATGCGCTCTGTGAGCAGTACCAAAGGCATCGTTCACGTATACATTTCCCAATTTTGATAATTTTTCTGCGAAAGCGACATCACCTTT
>SEDB01000101.1 GCA_004210715.1 Pedobacter sp. | reverse complement strand
ATAGGATTGCCTTTTGAATTAATGATTTTTTCCTGAGCAATGCTGGACCATTTCATCGCCGAAAGTATGAGGATGGATAAACTGATTTTTTTCAACATCATCTATTGTGCTAATAATTTTTTGAGTTCTTTTGTTTTAATGCTGAGGATGGTTCCATGCCTCAAACCTTTCGGGAGAGAGATTTTCTCTGAAACATCAGTCCAGTTTTTTAAATCTGCAGACTGGATGGCGCCGTATTTATGGTCGCGGTATTTATCGAAATAAACCAGCCAGTTGTTGCCTACTTTGATAGCTGTTGGTCCTTCTGCCCAATATTTTCCAGTTATCGGTTCACTCGCCTTCGAATAAGGGCCAGTCAGTTGATCGGCATAAGCTATTTTGATATTCTTCTGTACTGGCTCTCGGGTTTCATCTTTCAAAAACATGATGAATTTTCTGTTATCCTTCACAATTGAGGCATCAATTACATTAAATCCTGGTTCGTAGAGTAATTTTGTTTCGGAATAAGTTTTAAAATCTTTAGTGGTCACGTAGTAAATTCGGTGATTGTAACCGTCTTCCATCGTCGATGCAGTTTCTGGAAATTTTCCAGTGATGGTACTTGCCCAGTAAATCATATACGTTTTGGTATCATTATCGTACGTAATTTCAGGTGCCCAAGTATTTCTTGTCCCTTCTTCTTTGGCCATAACCGGCAAAAACTGTTGTGCACTCCAATGAATTAAATCTTTAGAACTGGCGTATCCAATCCCTTTATCTTTCCAGCTCACGGTCCAAACCATGTGAAATAAGCCATCATCGCCACGAATAATACATGGATCTCGCATCAGTTTATCTTTACTTACGCTTGGTTTTAAAAACGATGAATCATTTTTAAGTGCTGTCCATTGTAATGCATTTTTACTGTAAGCCAAATGCAAACCATCTTGTCCGTTATTTTTAAAATAGGCAAACAGATAAACGTCGTTTTTAGATTGAGCCAGCAAGTTTGCAACGTTCAAAACCAGCAATGCCAAAAGGATGTATCTTTTTCTCATGTTTACAACTGCTAATTATTTCAACTCCAAAACCACAACAGACTGTGCCGGAACATTCACCTGTAAAGCGTTGCCAGATTTTTTTGCGCCTGTAAACCTGGTGTTATGGATTTTATTGGCATCAGCAAAAGTATTTACATCAGTCAATTTTCCAGAAGTTAAAATCTGCCCGGTTACAGTTTTCCATTTTAGTTCGCCTAAATCAGTATTAAGGGATATTTTATTTTTCGGATCGAGGTTAACCACTGAAATGTGGATGGCACCCGTCGAATCCTGCGAAGCAGATACATTTAAAGCTGCAATTTTTTTATCACCATAAACGTAATCCGGACTGGTGAAACTGATGGGCAAATACTTTGCATCCATGTGTACCTTAAATAGATCGAAAACATGATAAGTAGGGGTGAGGATCATTTTATCTTTCTCGGTTAAAATTAAGGCTTGCAGCACATTTACCGTTTGTGCCAGGTTGGCCATGCGAACCCTGTCAGAGTGGTTGTTAAAGATATTCAATGTAGTTCCGGCAATTAACGCATCGCGTAAACTGTTTTGTTGATAGAGAAATCCTGGATTTGTGCCTGGCTCAACATCTGTCCAGATTCCCCATTCATCTACAATTAATGCTACCTTCTTTTTAGGATCGTATTTGTCCATAATCGCCGAATGTTTGGTTACAATTTCATCCATCCGGATACAATTTTTCATCGTGTTGAAATATTGTTCTTCATCAAATTTGGTTGCAGAACCTTTGGCGTTCCATTTTCCGGTTGGAATGGTATAATAATGTAAGGTTAAGCCCCACATTCTGCCAGAACCAATATTCTTCATGCAAGTTTCTGTCCAATTGTAATCTTCGGCATTAGCACCACTGGCAATTCTTTTTAAAGTTGCGCCAGGATAATCACGGGCATAAGTAGCGTATCGTCTATACAAATCGCTGTAATAGGCGGCAGTCATGTTGCCACCGCAACCCCAACTTTCGTTTCCGACACCCCAGAAAGCAACTTTCCAGGGTTTATCCATGCCGTTTTGCTTGCGTATCGCCGTCATCGGACTCACACCATCGAAATTTAAATACTCCACCCATTTGGCCATTTCTTCCACGGTTCCGCTGCCCACATTTCCTGCAATGTAAGGTTCGCAATTCAGCATTTTGCAAAGTTCCAGAAACTCATGTGTGCCGAAGCTGTTATCTTCGGTTACGCCGCCCCAGTTAGTATTAACCATTTTAGGCCGCTCATTTCTTGGCCCGATTCCATCTCTCCAGTGGTACTCATCAGCAAAGCAACCACCAGGCCAACGTAGGTTGGGTACGTTAATTTTTTTCAAAGCATCTACGATATCCAAACGGATTCTGCCCTTATTCGGGATGGTTGAATTTTCATCAACCCAAAAACCATCATAAATACATCGGCCCAAATGTTCTGAAAAATGCCCGTAAATGTGTTTGCTGACTACCTGATCGCCCGCCGGTTTAATGCTGAGTAGCGTTTCGGTTTGTGCATTGGCGAAGATGGCGCTACAGAGTATAGCCGCTGAGAGGATTAATTTCTTCATGTTTGGCGTGATTAATTGTATGGAATTTTGATGACGTTGAACGAATATGGTTTTAAAGTGGTATTTAATTTTTTGCCTTTTAGGCTGATTGCGGATATTTTCGGGCTAACAGCGCCAGGATTTTCGAAAGAGTTCAACTGGTTGAGGTTAGCGCTAAGAAGCTCATCAATCGTTCCTTTACTTTTCAACTTCGTTTTTCCATCAAGATCGAAATCCACATTTTGGCTTTGATCGGAGTTGTTGGCAATTTTAATAATCAATTCTTTTTTGGCCTGATCCAGGACGGAAGAGGCGAAAAGCCCATCCTGTCCAGTTATATTTTTTTCATCTAGCGTGATGGAAACTACATCAGTTCCTTTATTGGTAGAAAACAATTTCTGTACATAATAATCCGGCGTTCCGTAGGATTGCAGATTATCAACCCAAATCATATCTGGTGCCCATTGCCAGCCATCAATGTGGGCGAAAAGTGGTGCGTATGATGCCATTTGGACCACATCAGCATTGCGTTCCAACCCCGTCATTAACGATGCTGAAGCCAGTGCGCTCTGCCAATTGTTTCGGTTATTTCCAATTACATTTTTATCGGCATGAACAGCATATTCGCCAACGAAAACCTTGGTTTCATTTCTAGGATAGTTGTCATATCGACCAGCGTTTTTCAAAAACCAATCGGCCGGGCGGTAATAATGTTCATCAATAAAATCGGCTTTATTTTCACGTAGTGATGTGTTGAGTAAATTAAAACGATCGCCTTCCGGATCGGTCCCAGAACTATTGATCAATTTAAAATCAGGGTGTTTTGCCTTAATGGCTTTAGTGAAAATGGCTAATCGCTCCAGATATTGAGGCCCCCAGTTCTCGTTGCCAATTCCCATCATTTTTAAATTAAAGGGTTTTGGGTGACCAAGTTCAGCTCTTTTTTTGCCCCACGTTGTGGAAATATCGCCGTTTGCAAATTCAATTAAATCAAGTGCATCCTGTACATAAGGATCAAGTTCATCCAGCGAAGCCACTTCGCCCGTATTAAACTGACAAGCCATTCCACAATTTAGGATAGGTAAAGCATCTGATCCAATATCTTCAGCCAATTGAAAATACTCAAAAAATCCGAGTCCGAAAGTTTGATAATAATCTGGCGCAGGGCGATGGGCAAATTCTGTATTCCATCTGTTGATGAGCAGTTTTCGTTCTTCAATAGGGCCAATGGTATTTTTCCACTGGTAACGATTGGCCAGGTCTGTTCCTTCCACAATACATCCGCCAGGGGGATCTTTCAAAAGCAAAACCATCTTTACACCCGGTTGCAACTGGCGATACATCACCGAAAAATCGTAACGCATCCCTTTCTTTACACCAATACCTTTGAATCCCTCATTAATCAGTTCGAAATCGTCAGTTAATTTTTTAATTTGAAGATATCTCGGATTTGCGGCGTTGGCTTCTTTACGATTGACGACTAAAACTTCTCCTTCCTGCGGCCTTTTTCTCGAAACCGACCAGCCCATCAAGGGTTTTGCAAACTCAAATGATCTGTTTTTAATGAGTTCGGCGTAAATTCCGCCATCGGCGCCGAAGTTGATGTCTTCAAAAAAAACACCCCACATATTTGGTTGAACCTTTGCAATGGATTGATCCATTTTAACTTTAATAACTTTTGTTTGTGCATCAGTAGTAAAAGCAAAAAATGTTGTAAAACATGTGAATAACACACTTTTTATAGGGGCATGGAATCTCATCGTGATAATATTTGGTCGGTACTATTTGTAAAAGTAAAATTTTTAAGGAGATAAACGTTATTTGTACGATTATTTTTTTAGCCATAGCATACTAAAATATTATCATTGATATGATTGATCAATCACTCACCATTTGGTTGAAAGATTCATATTCCGTAACATTTATGTGTAAGAGCTGTTTTTGGCCTGCTCGAATGCGCTCAAATCATTATTGTAGCATATTAACATCAAATTGCAGGATACTACAGGATGCTGGTTCGTGATTTAGTCTCTAAATTGTCGAATCGATGATCATCTCAGCCCATTATTAGGCAGTCATCGTCACTAACCAATATCATTTTATGAGGCTCCGTTATTTCAATTTTTTTGTAATGATGATCTGTTATTGTGCGAATTCCTATGCACAAAAACCAGCATTAAACAAAACCTTGTGGTATAAAAATCCAGCAAAAAATTGGGATGAAGCTTTGCCAATTGGCAATGGAAGATTGGGCGCCATGATATTTGGAAGCGTTGAATCAGAACTCATTCAGCTTAACGAAGAAACCCTTTGGACGGGCGGACCAGCTGATCCAAACCCAAATCCGGGAGCCGCTCAATATTTACCGCAAGTACGAAAATTACTTTTTGCCGGGCAGAATGGTGAGGCCGTAAAACTGATGAAAAAAATGCAGGGGCCAAATACCAATATGTACCAGCCACTGGCAAATCTTATTATCAAACAAAAACTTGTTGGAACGGTAAGCGGTTATAACAGAGCTTTAGATATTTCTACTGCCATTGCCACAACATCATTTGATACAGATGGCGTTCATTTCAAAAGGGAAATTTTCTCCTCATTTCCGGATCAGGTCATTATCATTCGGTTAACTTCCAGTAAAAAGGCTGCCCTTAACGTGAATTTCGGTTTAAATCATGAATTAGAACATTCGGTTAAAACGGACGGAAATAATCAAATTGTACTGAAAGGAAAGGCCCGTATTACATCAGATGAACGAAGAAATCAGAAACCGTTAATTTATACAGATAGCCTTCATCATAATGGAATGCGCTACCAAACCAGGTTAAAAATTATTAAAACCGATGGCAAATTAAGTACCGATAGTTTATTGAATGTTAATGGCGCTTCGGAAATTGTTATGATGGTTTCGGCGGCGACCAGTTTCAATGGCTTTGATCAATATCCTGACAAAGAAGGGATTGATGAAAATTTAAAAGCAATAAACTATTTAAAAACTGCGGAGAAAAAGACTTTTGATGCGCTCAAAAATTCCCACGTTAGCGATTACCAGAAGTATTTTAAACGTCTGTCAATTTCTATTAATGATGCGGGTGATTCATTGGCAAACATTCCCACCGATGAACGGTTGAGCAATTACAAAAAAGGCAATCCTGATTTTGGTTTAGAAGAGCTGTACTTTCAGTTTGGAAGATACCTGCTGATTTCCTGCTCACGTCCGGGAGGTATTGCCGCCAATTTACAAGGAATTTGGAATGCATCCATCCGGCCATCATGGCGCAGTAATTATACCACCAACATTAATTTACAGATGAATTACTGGCCGGCAGAGGTCACTAACTTATCGGAATTGACGGAGCCACTGATTACGCAAATCAAACACATGGCAATCAATGGAGAAAAAACGGCTAAAAATTATTACGGCGCCAAAGGTTGGGCATTGCATCATAATTCAGATATCTGGGCGCAAACCAATCCTGTTGGTGAGGGCACCGGCGATCCCAAATGGGCAAACTGGTCTTTGGGCAGTCCATGGCTTTCTCAGCATTTATACGAACATTATCTTTTTACCGGTGATCAAAAATATTTAAAGGAAACGGCCTATCCATTAATGAAAGGTGCCGCACTTTTCAGTTTGGATTGGCTGGTAGAGAAAGATGGCTATTTGGTTACTGCACCTTCAACCTCTCCGGAGAACAGCTATTTACTGCCTGATGGAAGCAAGGAAGTGAAGATGTAGAGCCTCAGCATCGCCATGTTTCGCATTTGTTTGGCCTGCATCCTGGAAGAGAAATTTCTCCTTTGATTGATACCGTGTTTTCGAACGCTGCTATTAAAACATTAACAGTTCGCGGAGATGAAGGCACAGGCTGGAGTAAAGCCTGGAAAATTAACTTTTGGGCAAGACTGCTTGATGGAAATCATGCTTATAAAATGTACCAAGAATTGCTTAAAAACTCCACATTAAATAATCTTTTTGATACACATCCACCTTTCCAAATTGATGGTAATTTTGGTGCAACTGCTGGTATTGCAGAGATGTTATTGCAAAGTCATTTGGATAACGTACAGCTATTGCCTGCGCTACCGGATGCATGGAAACAAGGTTATGTTAAAGGATTGGTTGCCCGTGGTGGCTTCGAGGTAGATTTGTATTGGAACGATGGTAAGCTTACAAAAGCTTCAATTCTATCTAAAAACGGAGGAAAGTTAAACCTTTTAACCCTATTGAGGCTCAAAGCTAAAAACGCTACAACAGCTAAGCTTGGCCAATACTACAAAACTACAATCGAAACAGTGGCCGGAAAAGTATATGAAATTGCCGTTGAATCTAATTAAGCTCAAATGAATATCAAAAGCGCACTTTTTTTTATCGCAGTTAGCATTTGTTCGCAATTCAGTTATGCGCAACAGCAATCATTAAGTACTGCAGAAGATGCGAAAACAATGAAGCTTTTTTTTGAAAAAGTTTATCTGCAAACATGGATTCTATCCCGACAGGGTGGTATAATATTCGTGCTTACACCAATTGGATGAGAAATTTTGCTAATGAATTTGTGTTTCAGAAAAGCATTTACATCACCAATAATTTGAAAGAAAATGCCACCTACGCTACAAGGAATGCAGATAAAAAAGCAGCAGGTATTGCCGAAAGCAAGCAGCAAAAAACAATTGCTTTTTTCCCGGAAGGTGGCGCATTGGTAGAAGGCATAAACAGCTTGGTTGCTTTCAAAACAAATGACGATTTGGGCAATGGATTAAAAGCATCGGGAACTGTAATTTCCAGCAGGGGCGATACGGTAACCAGTTTCCAGAGCACTGAGGCGGGTTTAGGGCTTTTTACTTTTATACCTAAAGCAAATGAAACTTATAAAGTAACGGGTTTTTATGGGAAGGAAAAGTTTTCAGCAGCGTTACCGCAAATCTTAAAAAAAGGTTTCGCACTCCATATAACCAGCGATTCACTGAATATAAAAGCCGCGATAAGTGCCAATGATCCAATGTTCAAAGAGATGAACGGAAAATCTTTATCCATAATCATCAAACAGGCAGGAGAAACTATTTATTCAGGAAAGGCAAATATGATTAAACCAACCATTGCTGTGTCCATCCCTAAAAAAGGATTTAATTCAGGTATAGCGGTAATTACCTTGGTTGATGATTTGGGTAAACCACATTGTGAAAGATTGCTTTTTATTGAAGGCGAAAAAAGGGTTAACTATACGATAGTTCCTAATAAAACTGTATACAAGTCTCACGAGAAAGTGGTGCTAAATGTAAAAGCAACAGATATATTTGGTTTGCCTGTAAAAACGAATTTTTCACTGGGCGTAGTTGATGGCTTGATCCCGGATGATGGAGGTAATATCACATCTTATCTGTTATTGCAATCTGAAATTAAAGGGGAAATCAAAAATCCAGACCAATACTTTGATGTTAAAAATCCATCGCGATTAAAACAATTGGATTTGCTTTTGTTAACACAGGGTTGGAGAAATTATTTATGGCGAAGATTGGCTGATACCACAATTAATGTAAAATATTTGCCTGAACCCGGCTTAAGCATAAAAGGTTTTGTAAGGCAAAAAGTTGGTAACAACCCACTTCCAAATATGAATATTACATTGTTTGGCTCTGGCTTTAATGGCAATAAACTCTTCACCACTAAAACAGACCAGAACGGAACTTATAGTGTTGATGGTTTGAAGTGGTATGGCAATCAGTCAATAAAAATTTCTTCACAGGATGAGAAAGGAAAAAAGGGTGGCTGGCTTCAGGTTGATTCAATAGCGAAACCATTATCGGTCACCTTCAAAAACGGCTTACAGAATTTAGCCAAAAATATCGATGCCGAAATCAGTAAACGGATAGATTATAATCGCAGTTATAAATTCGGGGATTCGATTACATTGAATGATGTTAATATCAAACTTCAGCAGGAAGCTAAAAAGGTGGTGCTTTTTGATCAAACGGTGATGACTTTTGGTTATCCGGAGCAGGTTTTCGATATCACGTCTGCCGATTATTCATTTAATGGGTTAGAACACTTTTTACTCACTAAAGCACAAGGCGCTTACCCTTTAGATGATGCAGACTCCGCAAGTTCTGAGGGGATTGTTTTTATTTCTAATGGTAAAAAAATCCGCCCAAGGATCAGGATTAACAATAGAGAAGAACTGGTCGGCGATAGGTTAGATTACTATAGCTTAACGATGGATAAAATTACCCAGGTTAAGATTCAGCACTTAGTTGACAATGAAAATAAAGATGTTTTCCTGGTTAGCTTAAACCTGAAAAACGATGCACTTGGGGCAACAAATCTTCATCTCCTAAACCTAAACTTAACCGGCTATTATACAGCGAGAGACTTTTATTCTCCTAATTATAGCAACCCGACAACCAAGAACAAAGATTTAAGAACTACTATTTTTTGGGCGCCCAAATTAGAAACAAATACCAAAGGGGAAACAAACGTTGTATTTTATAACGGCGATAACAAAGGTACTTTTCAAATTAAAACCGATGGCATTACCGAAAAAGGATCAGCGGTTGCAGCCAAAAGCACTTATGTGGTTCAATAAAATTTAAACACAAATAAACCTTCAATTGATGAGCTATAAACCAGCTGTTTTGAAATTCTGCTTCCCGTTTTTAATGATGATTTCATCAGTGCCTGCTTTTGCCCAGCGCCACATGGAAAAGTTGGGAAGGGGAGTGGTTGCTGTTCGGCAGGGTGCTGATTCTGTTTTTGTCAGCTGGAGGATTTTAGGAACAGAACCCGATGATATTGCCTTTAATCTTTATCGCAAAGCTGGCAACACAGCCGCGTTAAAACTTAATAAAAACCCGATAACGAAGGGAACGAACTTTCAAGATGTAGGCATAAATCCGGAAGTGGAAAACAGTTATTTTGTAAAGGTGGTCAAGCATGGTCAAGAGGAGGAAGCAAGCAAACCGTTTATCCTTAAAGCTAAAACTCCGGTTCAGCAATATCTTAATATCCCGCTAAAACCCCCTGCTGGCTACACGCCAAATGATGCTTCTGTTGGTGACCTTGATGGTGATGGAGAATACGAAATTGTTCTGCATCAAACTGGTCGAAGCCGGGATAATTCATCAAACGGCGTTACCGATCCACCCATTTTTCAGGCTTATAAAATTGACGGAACTTTTCTATGGGAAATTAATTTAGGTAAAAATATTCGCGAAGGTGCGCATTACACACAGTTTATGGTGTATGATCTGGATGGTGATGGAATTGCTGAGTTTGCCTGCAAAACGGCTGATGGAACCGTTGATGGTAAAGGAAAAGTAATCGGCGATTCAACAAAAGACTATCGAAACAAAAATGGAAGAATTCTGGAAGGGCCTGAGTTTTTCACTGTTTTTAGCGGAAAAACCGGAGAAGCTTTAGCGACTACAGCCTACCTTCCTGGACGTGGAGATATCGGCACCTGGGGCGGACGAGGTGGAAATGGTAAAAACGACAATTCTGGCAACAGGGTCGATCGTTTTACGGCTTGTATCGCCTACCTGGATGGCATTCATCCGAGTGTGGTCATGGCTCGTGGTGATGAAATCATATTCGGTTCGATGTGTGTGGACGATAATGGCAAAGGTTTGTACACTACAGGTTTAAGGCATGGTGATGCTTTACACGTTTCAGATCTTGATCCGGAAAGGCCAGGGCTGGAAGTATTTGGCGTTCATGAGATAGAAGAAGGAACTAAAGGACCAGGTGCAGCTGTTTACGATGCCAAAACCGGCGAAATTCTTTGGCATGGATCGGATGATGAGGATGTAGGCAGGGGCGTTGCCGATAATATCGACAATACCCGGGTTGGTGCGCAAATGTGGTGGTCGGGCTCAAATGGTTTGTTTGATATAAAAGGCAACCGAATTGGCGAGCAACCCCGCTCTACCAACTTTTTGATTTATTGGGATGGCGATCTCTCACGCGAACTTTTGGATGGAAATCATATCGATAAGTACAATGGTGGAAGACTTTTAACAGCCAACGGAGCAATCGCTAATAACTGGACAAAATCTACCCCATCTTTAAGTGCCGATATTTTTGGCGATTGGCGTGAAGAACTGATGCTTCGTTCTTATGATAACCAGAGTTTAAGGATTTATACAACGACTATTCCAACCGAACACCGGAATTACACCTTAATGCATGATCCGCAATATCGTTTAAGTATTGCCTGGCAAAATGTGGGCTACAACCAACCTCCTCATACTGGCTTTTTGCCCAAACAGCTAAGCAAGTAAGGATCATCAATAATTTTGATCACGATTGGGCATTTATTCAGGAAGATGCTACTGGTGCAGAGAAAACGGATTATGATGCTTCTAAATGGAGAAAGCTTAATGTGCCAAATGATTGGAGCATTGAGGGCGCTTATGATAAAGCGAATCTCACTGCCCGTGGCGGCGGATACCTTCCTTCCGGCATAGGTTGGTACCGAAAAAGCTTTAGTCTCGATGAAAATTTGTCGGGCAAGAAAATCTCAATTGAATTTGATGGTGTAATGGCAAATAGCGACGTCTGGATCAATGGTTTCCACTTAGGGAAACGTCCGTACGGATACATCAGCTTCAATTACGACCTGAGCAAGCACCTCAATTTCGGGAAAGGCAAAACTAATATCATTGCGGTTAAGGCTGATAATACGGTTCAGCCTGCATCGCGTTATTACACAGGTGCTGGCATTTACCGGCATGTGCGTCTGGTCGCTACCGATCCAATCCATATTGATAACTGGGGCGTTTTCATTACCACCCCAGAAGCTTCTGCGCAAAAAGCTACGGTAAAAGTGCAAACCGCAGTTTCAAACGAGTCTACCAAAGCTGCCCAAATAACGGTAGAAACTTCTGTGTTGGATGGCACCGGAAAAGTGGTTAAAATAGTTCAGTCTAAACAATCAATCGCGGCTAATCAATCCATCAAACTCGATCAGTCTATTGAGCTAAGTAATCCGAAACTTTGGAATGTGGAAACACCAAACCTATATCAAACACTTACAAAAGTGATTATGGGAGGAAAGGTTATTGATGATCAGCTTAACTCATTCGGAATCCGGACTTTTAAGTTTGATGCGGCTACCGGCTTTTGGCTAAATGGCAAAAATTTTAAATTAAAAGGCGCTTGTTTGCATCACGATGGCGGCGCAGTAGGTGCTGCCGTTCCGTTAAGTGTTTGGGAATTTCGTTTGAAAAAACTACAGGAAGCTGGAGTAAATGCCATTCGTACGGCTCACAATCCAGTGGCTCCAGAATTTCTCGATTTATGCGATCAAATGGGTTTTTTGGTGATGGATGAAACTTTTGATACCTGGACATCGGCTAAAAACAATGGCGAAAAAGGTTACAACCGCTTTTGGAAAGAATGGTGGGAGCGGGATACCAGAGATATGGTATTGAGGGACCGCAATCATCCTTCCATCGTAATTTACAGCGTGGGTAATGAAATTCACGATAATTTAGATAATCCCGAAGGATTTAAAAAATATAAAGATCAGCAGGATTTGGTGCATCAGCTAGATCCGAGCAGGCCAGTTACCATGGCACTTTTCCGACCTGCAAATTCAAAAGTTTATACCAATGGCTTTGCCGAAACAATGGATGTTGTTGGTCAGAATTACCGTGAAAATGAATTGGTTGCTTTGCATAACCAAAAACCTAATTTAAAGGTAATCGGAACGGAAAATAGATTGGCCCCAAATTACCAATGGTCAGGGATTGTTTGATCGCATTGGGAACTGGAAACAGCAAAGTTTACAACGTCAAAGCTGGTGGTCGGAAAAGCCAACAGTGCATATTGTTAGGAAGGAAGATAATGCAGGAGCCGGCGATTGGATTGGCAACTGGACACCGACTGACTTTGACACCTATGATGATGCAAAAGTGGCCATTTACAGCAATTGCGATGAGGTTGAATTGTTTTTGAACGGCAAATCACTCGGCAGCAAACTCAAACCTGCTGATGATTCTCCGCGATTATTTGATGTTACTTTTGAAAAGGGAACAATAAAAGCGGTAGGCAGAAATAAGGGTAAAGAAGTCGCTTCAGAAGAATTGAAAACTGCTGGGCCACCCGCTAAAATTGTGTTAACAGTTGATAAAATTACACTTAAAGATACCTGGGATGATGTGGCTTTTGTAACGGCAAAAATTTATGATGAGAAAGGAAATCTTTGCCCTAATGCTGATCAACTGATTAAGTTCACCATTTCAGGTACAGGTGTGATTGATGCAGTTGATAATGGAAATATTGCTAGCCATGAAATGTATAAAGCACAACAAAGACATGCCTATCATGGTGTGGTTATGGCGAACATCAAAGGAAATGCAGCTGGAAATATTGAAGTAAAAGCATCAGCAGAAGGATTAGAAGGTGGAGCAATAAAACTAGAAGTGATCAACAAATAAAATCTGAGTTAAATATCAAAATGAAATCAAGATCAATGAAACTATGGGCAGCAGCGGCGATACTTATTATCGCTTCAGCCTTTATTACACCCGAAAAACCGGCACTTCATACCATCGGCGATTCTACAGTGCGCAATTCAAACAAAGAAACCTGGGGCTGGGGCACACCCATCGCCGCACTTTTCGATACCACCAAAATCCATGTAGAAAATAATGCCATGGCCGGAAGAAGTACCAGAACATTTCTTTCAGAAGGAAGATGGGATAAAGTTGTAGAAACATTAAAGCCAGGCGATTTTGTGACCATGCAGTTTGGTCATAACGATGGCAGTGAGCCCGATACCACAAAAGCGGTAAAGTGCTTCGTGCTGATCAAAGTTTTGGAAAATGGGCCGCTGAAGTGGCACAACAGGAACAAGCTTTTTTTGTCGATTTAAATAAAATTACCGGAGATAAGTATGATGCCATGGGGCCAGAAAAGGTAAAAGCATTTTTCCCCGGCGACCATACACATACCAATTTGGAAGGAGCGAAACTAAATGCCCAATCAGTAGTAGAAGGCATTAAAAAGCTGAAAAACTGTAAACTGAAAAAATATCTATTATAAAGTTAAATTGGCTGTGTGATCTAGACGTTGTCATCCTGAGCTTGGCGAAGGGCCTAAGTTTTTCGACAAGCTCAACATCGTAACCTTGAAAAACTTGTTGATCTGGCAAACCAGTTTAAAAATTTATCATCATCTAGCCCAGAAAAGAATAAATTCATGAAATCAAATACAAAATATTTAAGCCTGATCTTATTAGGTGCCTTTACCATCTTTTCATCCTTTATTATTTTGAAACAAAAGGATAAACCAACCTTGTTTTTAATTGGCGATTCTACCGTGAAAAACGGAAAGGGCAAAGGAGATGGTTCATTATGGGGCTGGGGAAGCTTCATTGAAAACTTTTTTAATACAGATAAAATCAATGTGGAGAATAATGCCTTAGGCGGAACAAGCAGCAGAACTTTTCAAACAAATGGTTTATGGGATGCAGTTTTAGCAAAGGTTAAAAAGGGCGATTTCGTGATGATGCAGTTTGGACATAATGACAGCAGTCCGCTGGATGATACTGCCCGTGCCCGTGGAACCATAAAAGGCATCGGAATGGAAAGCAAGGATACTTATAATCCCATCAAAAAGAAACAGGAAATAGTTTATACTTATGGTTGGTACATGCGTAAGTTCATTAACGATATTAAAGCAAAAGGTGCAACCGCAATTGTTTGTTCTTCCATTCCAAGAAATCCTGTTAAGGATGGTAAAGTAGTTTTGGTTAACGACAGCTACGCCGGCTGGGCACAAGAAGTTGCCAAGGCAGAAAAGATAGTTTTTATTCCATTGAATCAACTAATTAAAGAAAAATACGCAGCATCAACCGCTGATGAAGTTAAAAGCTATTTTACAGAAAAAGACCATACGCATACCAACGAGGCAGGGGCTTAAAGGCATTGAAAAAAAACAAGCTAAAAGCCTATTTGAAATAAAGATTTATCTATCAACCGCGGTTTATAAGTTCTTTCCTTTAAAAGAAATAGCATTTTTGCAGGACACTACAGGTTGCCCAAAACCATTTTTAACCCTATAATAGTGCCTTTAACCAGATATACAGAATGTTTTGGCATTCAATTCGAATAAAATTATGCAGATAAAGGTATTATCGTTTACCAAATGGATAGCCACAGCTATTTGTTTCATTGTCCTATTTTCAACCAACGCTGTAGGGCAGAGCATCTCTTTGAAAGGAAAATGGAGATTTAAAACAGATGCGGCAGATGAAGGTATTAAAGCCAGATGGTATGCAACTTCTTTACCTGAAACCATCAATTTGCCAGGCTCGATGGCAGAAAATTTGAAGGGCGATGAGATCACGTTGAAAACAAAATGGACCGGAAGCATTTACGATAGTTCCTATTTTTATCATCCCCGATTGGAAAAATACCGTAAACCCGGAAATTTAAAAATCCCTTTTTGGTTAACACCTGCAAAACATTATACGGGTGCCGCCTGGTACCAAAAAGATGTAGAAATTCCAGCAAATTGGAAGGGCCAACGTGTCGTTTTATCTTTAGAATACCCACATTCTGAAACCCGGGTTTGGATTGATGATGTAGAAATTGGCACACAATTCACATTCGTGGTGGCGCAAAATTTTGAACTACCAGCAAACTTAAAACCTGGGAAGCATACCATTACTTTACTAATTGATAACAGAATTAAAGCCATCAACGTCGGGCAAGATTCGCATAGTTTAACGGATCACACACAAGGAAATTGGAACGGTGTAGTCGGTAAGATGTTTCTACAAGCCGGATCTCCGGTATATTTTGAAGATATCCAGGTTTATCCTGATTTAAAGAAGAAATCAGCAATTGTAAAAATTGAATTGAAAGCAGGAAGCAGTGTTTCTTCCAGTGGAAAAATTACTTTATCAGCGAAAAGTTTTAATACGAAAGACATTATTAATGTAAAGCCAATCACGGTGCCTTATCAAATTAAAAACGGAAAGGCCACGCTGGAGGTGAGTTTACCAATGGGTGAAAAAATAATAACCTGGGATGAATTTGATCCTGCCTTATACCGCTTATCTGCTTCTTTGGTGGCTAAAGATGGTAAAAAAGATAGCAAACAGGTGCAGTTTGGGATGCGGGAATTTAAAGCAGTAGGCAGAAGTTTTGAAATTAATGGCCGGCCGGTTTTTTTACGGGGGACGGTAAATAACTGTGAGTTTCCATTAACGGGTTATCCGGCAATGGACGTTCAAGCCTGGGAACGAATATTCAAAATTTCTAAAGCACACGGTTTAAACCACATGCGTTTTCACTCTTGGTGCCCGCCAGAAGCGGCATTTATCGCTGCAGATTTAACCGGGTTTTATTTACAGCCAGAAGGACCAAGCTGGGCCAACCACGGTTCATCAATTGGTGATGGAAAACCTATCGACCAGTTTATTTACGATGAAACCAATCGAATGACTAAAAATTACGGCAATTACGCTTCTTTCTGCATGATGGCTTACGGTAATGAACCTCGTGGCAGACAGGTGGAATATTTAACCAAGTTTAATAATTATTGGAAGGCGAAAGATTCGCGGAGATTATACACCGGTGCATCTGTTGGTGGAAGCTGGCCAGTTATTCCAAATAATGAGTTTATGGTACGTGCAGGGGAAATGGGACAATATTGTGCATTTCCAAATTTCGGGGAAATGAAAAAATACACTGGCGTTTACAAACCTAAAAATTTTGAAATGTTTCAGGAAGATCTGGCAGATCACGACATGGCCGACCAAGCCAAAGATTTTTTAATGGTTTCTGGGAAACTTCAGGCGCTTTGTTATAAAAATGAAATAGAAAAAGCTTTAAGAACACCAAATTATAACGGTTACCAGTTGCTTTCTTTAAACGACTATCCTGGACAAGGAACTGCTTTGGTTGGCGTTTTAGATGCTTTTTGGGATGAAAAAGTGTGCCGGTTGCAAATGGAATTAATATCGGAGATATCAGTTTTAATCTGAACACCATACAAAAAGCAACCAAATTAAATATTGAAGTAACCATCGAAGGTACTGAATTTGCTAACGACTGGAATTTCTGGGTATATCCTTCAGCACTGCCAAAAGTTAACGCCAGTTTCTATTATACCGATCAACTCGATGAAAAGGCTAAAAAAGTATTGGATGAAGGCGGAAATGTATTTCTAAACGCCGCAGGGAAAGTGATTAAAGGAAAAGAAGTAGTACAAACATTTTTGCCGGTTTTCTGGAATACCTCATGGTTTAAAATGCGCCCACCGCATACCTTGGGCATTCTTTGCGATCCAAAAAATCCTGCATTGGCTCATTTTCCTACTGAAAATCACAGCGATATGCAATGGTGGGAAATTGTAAATAAAGCTCAGGTGATGAACCTTGAAGATTTTCCAAAAGGCTTTAAACCCATTATTCAACCTATTGATACCTGGTTTTTAAATCGTAAACTGGCTTTGGTTTTAGAAGCAAAAGTGGGCAAAGGAAAACTAATCGTATCAAGTGCTAATTTAAATCCTGATTTGAAAGACTCACCAGCGGCACAACAACTTTATTTTAGTTTACAAAATTACATGATGTCTGATCGGTTCAATCCAAAATATGAAGTGGCATACAATACCGTTAAAGATATTTTTGAAAGTCCATCTAAAATCCAGTTCGACACTTTTACGAAAGATAGTCCTGATGAATTAAAACCGAAACCAAAAACGAATTAGTCACCCGAGAAATATCAGCACAGAACCAAACCATTCATTGAAATGAAGAAATTTATATACAGTTCCGCCTTGTTAATTGGCTTATCAAGTCAGTTGCTTTTCGCTCAAAAACTCCCAAATAAAAAGGAGGTTTTGAAAGCTTTAAAACTAACCAATACTTATTTTATGAATAAGTGGCCAGATGCCGGAAAATCGATCATCACCAACAAGGAAAGACCAAGTAACCTTTGGACAAGGGCTGTTTATTACGAAGGATTAATGGCTTTACACCAGATTAATCCAGAAAAGGAATATTATGAATACGCGGTTCAGTGGGGAGAGAAGCACAAATGGGGCTTAAGAGATGGTGTGAAAACCCGTGATGCGGACAATCAGGCTTGCGGACAAACCTACATTGATTTGTACAATATTGATAAAAAACCAGAGCGGATTAAAGACATCAAAGCTTCGATGGATGCAATGGTAAAATCAGGCAAGGTAGATGATTGGACCTGGATTGATGCCTTGCAAATGGCTATGCCGGTTTTTGCCAAATTAGGGAAACTGTATAATGATAATAGCTACTACGATTACATGTACAAGATGTATTTGCATAGCAAAAATGTTCAGGGTGGCGGATTGTACAATGCTAAAGATGGACTTTGGTGGAGAGATAAAGATTTTGTTCCGCCATATAAAGAGCCTAACGGTGAAGATTGTTATTGGTCGAGAGGAAATGGATGGGTAGTGGCGGCTTTTGTACGTGTGTTAGAAACGATGCCAAAAGATGCTGCTGGTTATGATGAATATTTAAAAACCTACCATGAAATGATTAAGGCTTTGGTTCCTTTGCAGCGTACTGATGGTTTTTGGAATGTGAGTTTGCATGATCCCAATCATTTTGGTGGAAAAGAAACATCGGGAACTGCATTGTTTGTTTACGGAATGGCCTGGGGTGTAAATCAAGGTATTTTAGATAAAAAAACCTATTTACCCATCATTATAAACGCCTGGAACGGGATGGCAAAAGAATCCGTTCAGAAAAATGGCTTTTTAGGTTTTACGCAAGGAACGGGTAAAGAGCCAAAAGATGGGCAGCCCGTAACGTACACCAGTAAGCCCGATTTTGAAGATTATGGCTTAGGTTGCTTTTTATTAGCTGGCACTGAGGTATACAAATTGAAAAAATAGCCGCAACTATTACAAAGAATATGTTTAAAAAATATCTGGCTTTTGCCTTTTTTCTGGTAACGTTTACAGCTTCCTCGCAAACCATTGGCGACTATAAAAATGGTTTCAAAAGAGACGGAAATGCTTTATCATTTTCAACCACTCGAGGCGCAGTAAAGCTAGATTTTTGTTCTTCTGAAATGTTTCGGATCAGATCGAGCTGGAGCGGAAAGTTTGAAGCCAATGAAAATTTGATGGTGATTAAATACAACTGGCCGAATGTTGCCACAAAAGTGGAGGAAAAAAAAGATCAGTTTATCATCAGCACTGCAAAAATCTTAATCAAAATTGATAAAGCACCTTTTAAAATTGATGTATTTGATTTAAAAGGAAAACTTTTAAGTGCTGAAACTAACGGAGCCATTAGCAAATCGGAAACTAAAGTTGGCGTAACTAAAAAGCTTCAGGCCGACGAACATTTTTTTGGCTTTGGTGAACGGATGGATTTTATGGATCGCCGGTCTAAAAAAGTCACTTTAAATGTTGGCCGTGGAAAAGGTTTGCCACATGCAATCGGCGCTTACAATATATTGGAAGCCAATTACTGTCCGGTTCCTTTTTTTATGAGCACAAAAGGTTATGGCATTTTCTTCCATAATTCTTTTGCCACAGAGTGGGATATGGGCTCATCGAATAAAGACCAGTATAGTTTTAAAGCAGCTGATGGTGAATTGGATTACTATTTCATTTATGGTCCAACCTTTCCTGAAATCTTAAATTTATATACTTCTGTTACAGGCAAATCGCCCATGTTGCCTCAATTTGCACTGGGTTTACATGCCGGTACTTACAGTGGCGGAACCTGGGGACATGAGGAGAAAACCTCAGATCAATATGTGGTGGAATTGGCCAGGAAATATAGAGCACTCGGTATTCCGGTAGATTTACTTTGGCTTGATTCTACCTGGAGATTATTTGGAGAAAAAGGAGGAAAGGGTGCCACTTCTTTCGAATGGAGGGAAACCTTTAAAAACCCGAAAGGCATGTTCGATAGCATTTATGCCATGAATTACAAAATGGTGGGTTTACACCTGCGTCCGCGGTTTGATAATGCGAAAAAACTAAACCTGTTGGATCAGGCACAGCAGAAAGGTTTCACTTATCCTGAAAACGGTAAACCTGGAGAATTTGTGAACTTTTTTGATGAAAAGGCTACACAATGGTGGTGGGATAATGGTGTGATGCGGGTGGCTAAACTGGGGGCAAAATTTCTAAAAACAGATGAAGGAAGTGCTTTCGGCGCTTTAGCCAACGAAAGTGAAAAAGTTGGTCCAACCGGAAAGGAAGCAGAACGTTTACATAACCTGTTTCCGGTAGCTTATGCAAAAGCTCCTTTCTTAGAATTTGAAAAGTTTAATGGTTTTCGCGGTTTAAACCAAACCCGCGAAGGTTATTCAGGGATTCAACGTTACCCTTATATTTTTGCTGGCGACTGGCCGAGTGAGTGGCAATATTTTGCCCCTGTAATTAAGGCAGGTTTGAATGTTGGCCTTTCTGGTGTAGGTTCATGGGCACATTGCATGGGTGGTTTCGAACACCAGGCCGATCCGGAATTGTACATCCGTTGGGTGCAGTTTGGTATGTTTAGCCCGATTGCGCTTGTTTTTGGAATGGACCATCCGGGATATAAAGAACCCTGGAATTATGGTGATCAGGCATTGCAAAACTTCAAAAGATATGACCTGTTGCGCTACCGTTTATTTCCTTATCTCTACAGCAGTATGCATCAGCAACATGAAACGGGTGTGCCAATGATGCGGGCTTTGGTCTTAAATTATCAGGATGATGAAAATGTCTATGGAATTGGCGATCAATATATGTTTGGCGATAACTTTATGGTTGCTCCAGTAACCACAAAAGGGGCTATTACACGTTCCATTTATCTTCCTGAAGGAAATTGGTTTAATTATTATACTGGAGAGAAGTTTGCCGGTAAAAGTTATCATCATGTCGTAGCTCCGCTGGATACCATTCCACTTTTTGTTAAGGCTGGAAGCATTATTCCAATGCAACCTGAAATGATTTATGCTGGCGAAAAACCTGTTGATGTAATTACTCTGGATGTATTTCCTTCTGGAAATTCAAGGTATGATCTTTATGAGGATGATAACCTGAGTTTAGATTATAAAACAGGAAAATTTGCGGTCACGAGAATTACTTCTTCACTGAAAGATAATGCATTGGAGTTGAATATTGCAAAGCCTGAAGGTTCGTTCAAACCCAGTAAATATCGTTATTTAGCCAAAATTCACTGGAATGGTAAGGCCGCACCAAAATCAATTTTGGAGAACGGCATTAAGGTTAATCTGGTAAATGCATTTGAGCAATTGAATCAAAAACCAGGTTGGTTTTATGAAGAGAAAAGTCATATCATTTGGGTAAAATCTGTTGGTGATAATGGTAATAATGTTAGTTTGAAGGTGAATTAATGTGGAGGATGAATAGGTGAGGGATGCATCGGTTTTACTATTGACATTTTTATTTTCGTCATTGCGATCCCGATTCTTCAAAAGGAGAAGCAATCTCATTCGTAAAAGAATAGATTGCAGCGGTCTTGAAATACTCCCTCGCAATGATGTCCACCCGAAAACGTCGCTCATATCGATTTTACGAAATGAACTAAGCCTCAGCATAACAGCGAGGGATTTAAACAAAAGAAACAAATGAAAATTGCATTTAAAATGAAACTCAAACCTGGCTTTAAGGCTGAATATAAAACTCGTCATGATGCAATTTGGCCAGAATTGGCTGCATTGCTAAAAGAAAATGGCATCAGTGATTATTCTATTTTTTTAGATGACGAAACAGATACTTTGTTTGCTGTTCAACAGCAAAACGGAAGTTCTTCGCAAGATCTGGGCAGCACTGAAATTGTTCAGAAATGGTGGGCTTACATGGCCGATATTATGGAAACGAATGCTGATCAATCGCCCATCTCCATTCCCTTAGAACAGGTATTTCATTTAGATTAACGAACATGTTTACAAAACGATTCTTCTCGCTGGTTTTTATTGGCATTTCATTTTACCACATCTCTAATGCCCAAGTTCAGGCAAAAAAGGCTGTAACCTGGCCAAAAGTAGAAAGCCAGATGAAACCGTGGACCAGGTGGTGGTGGATGGGAAATGCGGTTGATGAAAAAAACCTGAACATCGTTTTGCAAAAATATGCTGCTGCCGGATTAGGTGGAGTAGAAATTACACCCATTTACGGTGCTGTAGGTTACGAAAAACAGTACGTGTCATTTCTCTCGCCTCGATGGATTGATGCATTAAATTATACCGTGAAGCGAGCGAATGCGCTTGGTATGGGGGTAGATATGAATACTGGTACAGGCTGGCCTTTCGGCGGACCGCAGATTAAGCCAGAAAATGCAGCAACAAAATTAATTATCCAGGATTACAAATTAAATGCTGGTGATAAACTTACGGAAGCCATAAAAGTTAAAGATGCTAAACAAGATTTTGCCAAACTTCAGTCGGTAACGGCTTACGGGGCAAATGGCGAAATAGAAGATTTAACGGCATCTGTAAATCAGGATGGAAGTTTAAGCTGGTCACCAAAATCGGGTATTTGGCAAATTTATGCAGCATTTGCAGGTAAAACCCGCCAAATGGTGAAACGTGCTGCGCCAGGTGGCGAAGGTTTTACACTCGATCATTTGGATAAACCTTCAGTTGATGTTTACCTGAAAAGATTTACGGACTCCTTTAGAAACAAGCCACAAGGTGTAAGATCATTTTTTAATGATAGTTACGAAGTTTATGGTGCCACCTGGACCCCAAGTTTTTTTACCGAATTTAAAAAACACCGGGGATACGATTTATCTAAACATTTGAAGGATTTGGTAAGCAAAGACTCAACAGATGGAAATATCGCCCGCTTGAAATCTGATTATCGCGAAACAATGGATGAATTATTGCTGAATAATTTCACCAATAACTGGACAAACTGGGCACATGGCTTAAAGTCGTTAACTAAAAATCAATCACATGGCTCGCCGGGCAATTTGCTCGATCTTTATGGCGCTGTCGATATTCCGGAAACGGAAACCTTTGGTTCGAGTGCTTTTGATATTCGTGGAATCAGAAGAGATCCTGCTGATATCAGAAATGTAGATCCAGATCCGATGATGAGTAAATTTGCCTCTTCGGCAGCGCATACCGGTGGAAAAAAACTCGTGTCATCAGAAACCTTTACCTGGCTTACTGAACATTTTAAAACTTCCTACTCGCAGTGTAAACCTGAGGCAGAACAATTGTTTCTCTCGGGCGTGAACCACATTTTTTATCATGGTACAACAAATTCTCCTGAAAATGTGCCCTGGCCAGGTTGGTTATTTTACGCTTCAGTTGAGATGAATCCAAACAATAGTTTATGGCCACATGCACAGGGGCTAAATAATTATATCGCTCGTTGTCAATCCATTTTACAAGCAGGGACTGCAGATAATGAACTGCTGATATATTGGCCGGTTTATGATGTCTGGAACAAAGCGAAAGGATTGGATATGGCTTTGAAAGTGCATGATGTTGATGAATGGTTGCATCCAACTGCTTTCTATAAACTATCAAAACAGCTTTCGAAATCTGGATATTCTTTTGACTTCGCTTCTGATCGGTTGTTAGCTAAAACAAAGGTCGATAACGGATCAATTCTTACTGCTGAAAATGCTTCTCCATACAAAGTGTTAATTGTACCTTCCTGTGATTTGATGAGTGTGGAAACTTTGGATAACATCCTACAATTGGCAAATAATGGTGCTACGGTTATTTTTCAATCGCTGCCTCATGATGTTCCTGGGTTAAATGATCTTGAAGCCAGGCGAAAAAAACTTAAAAGTTTGTTGTCTGGTTTAGTTAATAATAGTGTTCAAAACGAAATTGCAATTCATAAAATTGGGAAGGGAAAAGTCATTGTAGCTGCTGATATACAAGGAGCACTTTCACAAAATTCGATTAACAGAGAAACTTTAACCGATTCTGGTTTACAGTTTATCAGAAGGAAAGTGAATGGCGATATTTATTATTATTTAGTCAATCACACTGCTAAAGATATTGACACACAAATTCCTGTCAATGCCGATGGTAAAGCAGTTATCCTGGATCCACAAAGTGGATTAATAGGTTCAGCGGCGATGCAGGGGGAAAAAGTTCGTGTTCAAATTAAATCGGGAGAAGCGCTGTTTTTGAATGTTTCGAAAGCCCAATCTCAAAATGTTGCATGGCAGTATCTGAATAAACCTGATCAACCTTTCGTACTCAATAATCCCTGGTTATTACATTTTACTACTGGTGGACCAGAGCTGCCTGCAAATCAGAAAATCAATCAATTGGTTTCCTGGACAGAATTAAAAGATCCTAAACTGGCGGCTTTTTCAGGAACCGGAGTTTATACCACTCAATTCAACTTAAAAACAAAAACGGCTAAAGAATATATCTTAAATCTACATCAGGTAGACGAAAGCGCCCGTGTTTGGATCAATGGTCAGGAAGTAGGCATTTTATGGAGTATTCCATTTGAAGCCCGAATTGGAAGATACTTAAAGCAAGGGAATAATACCATCAAAATTGAGGTAGTTAATTTAATGGCCAACCGCATTCGTGATATGGACACCAAAAAGATAGAGTGGAGAAAATACCATGAAATCAATTTTGTAAACATTAATTACAAAGATTTTGATGCCGCTAATTGGTCCGTAATGCCTTCTGGATTAATCGGTCCTGTTACCATCACCCCTTATTTTTAATCAATTCAACTTTATTTTTTTAAAAATTCAGCGAATTTATACCTGTTTTTAAATCTAATGCAATAAGGTAAATCGATTTATAATTGTAGTCAAGCCTGTTGATTTTTTTTATGATAATATTTTATAATAATGACAGGATGGTACAGGATGGAAAAATTACAGTTGCTATATATCTTTAGTAAAGTTTACTAACCAAATAATCTTTAACCAAATATTTTAAAATAACGTTCGTTAACCGAATCTATGCAATAGAAATCTACACTCCTTTTTTCCGTCGCTTTCAATACCTTATCCGATCCTTCGTAGAGTACCGTTTTGCATTTTAGTTTTATGGCCGTTTGCATCCAATAAAATTATTATGAGTAAAATTTTACCAAAATTTTTAATCGTCACTTTGACATTTATTGTTTTTCTGAGCAG
>SEDB01000504.1 GCA_004210715.1 Pedobacter sp. | reverse complement strand
GGCTTTGGTTTAACGGAAACTTCTCCTGTAATGTCGGTTACGGAATACCACAGACAGGTTTATGGAACCGTTGGTCGTATTATACCAGGAATAGAAGTTGGAATTCAGGATGTTGAAAGCAAAGAAATTATTAATATTCAAACGCATGATACTTTTAATGAGGAGTTTGAATGTAATGAAGGCGAAGTAATTGTTCGTGGGCACTGCGTAATGAAAGGTTATTTTAACAAACCTGCAGAAACTGCTGAAGCCATTGATCGGGATATGTGGTTTCATACTGGCGATATCGGGCGCTTTTACAAAGGCAACCTCCAAATTACGGATCGTTTGAAAAACATGATCGTAAATGCCTACGGAAAAAACGTTTACCCTACACCAGTTGAAAATATTTATTTAAAAAGCCCTAAAATTGATCAGTTGTTCCTAATTGGCGATAAGCGGGAATTCATTACTGCAATCATTATTCCGAATAGAGAAACACTTGAGGAAACCTTTAAACTCAAACCATCATTTTTTGAAATTGCAGATCCATTTATTCAAGAGCAGGAAATTATAGATTGGATAGAACAAGACATCAAAAAAATCTCTAACGAATTGGCCAAGTTTGAACGAATCAAAAACTTTAAAATCAAACGTAACCCCTTCAGCATTGATGAAGGAGAAATAACGCCAACCATGAAAGTGAAGCGTCGAATTGTAGAAAAGAAATATACAGATGCGATTAACGAAATGTATGAAGAAGGTGTTGAGGCAGAGTCTTAATATCGTTTTTAACGTAGTTATAAATCATTGAAAGCTGAAGATTATAATTCTAAATGTAGAAGAAATGAATGTATTCGTTCTTCTACATTTATTGTGGAATACACATTAAGATTGATTATGTAGTTACCTATTCTAAATTTTATTTTTAACGTTTCTATAATCTATCTGGAGATTATTAAAGGCCTGCACTAAATTCTTGTACTGCATCTCATCTACCCAGAGGTAAGGAATTTCAACACATTCTGTTAACATAAATAACCAATCTTGCTTTTTTTTGACTCTCCAAGAATAGCTGTATTTAACGGAACTACTTGGAAAAGCAAGGCGTATGGTACGCATTGGATTTGACTGAATTCCAGAAATATTTTCAAATGACAAAATTTCAGCAGGATTAAATTGAAACAATGTTCCGCGGCTATTTTCCGGATCATCAGATTCAGAAAAAACTAAAATTACGAGATTTTTCCTATCAATCAATTTAACATATGTCATGGGAGATCGATTCTCCTTCGAGTTAAATTTTATATTTACACCCTGATTAAGAATTTTATTGATATAGGAAACAATTTCTTTTCGACTGCCCGATTGTGCGTAAATATTGAGAGAGGAGATCAATAAAACAAAAATTATTAATTTAGATTTCATTTTCAATAATATAAATAAAACTGCCTAAAAGTTAAATTTTCTTTAAAATCTTCAAAATTTAATTACCTTCCAACTGTCAGAATTTAGTCAAGTATAAATTCGGCATTAAATAGCCTCCATAAACGGAGCGAGGCTGGGGTTAATCTTATGGTTATAATTAATAGTTTTGAAGAGTACAAATCATATTTGGGCAACGAGATTGGGGCCTCACAATGGCATAAAATCAACCAGGAACAAATTGATAAATTTGCGGAAGCCACTTTAGACTTTCAATGGATTCATTGTGACCAGGAAAAGGCCAAAACTACAGGACCGTTCGGTTCAACTATTGCGCATGG
>SEDB01000503.1 GCA_004210715.1 Pedobacter sp. | reverse complement strand
AGGAACGTTTATCTTATCCAATCAAAAGCAAACTCATAAAAAGGAATCTGGTGCTTTTTTAGATAAAACAGGTGTAAATGCTTTTACCTTTAAACGATCTACCATTTTGGAGAACCCGACTGAAGTGAGTGAACTTCCGCACCAGTTTAATGATGGTTTACCCGATCCAAGACTTGTACATACTGATGTTCTGGCAAAATTATATGTTGCCAAGCTTAAAAGTAATAAGAAACTTTTTGGTCAACTTCAGCTTCAAATTCATCAAAATTTTAAAAAGCAATTTTCTAATTACTTAAACTTAACCAGAGCATTGAAAATTGCAGCATCCAATTTACTCATTACCACCAATCATGAAATTAGTTTATATCTGGTACTCAAATGCCTGGTTTCAGTAAATGATAAAGTTGTAGTAGCTTCTCCAGGTTACTACCAATCAAATATGAGTATTTTAGATAGCGGTGCAGATATTATTTCTGTATCGGTTGATGAGGATGGAATTGATACCATCCATCTACGAAAAATTTGTGAAGCACACCAAATTAGAATTCTTTATCTCACTTCTGTTTATCATTATCCAACAACGATTAGTTTAAGTGCAAAAAGGAGAATTGAGATATTGGAAATGGCCAAGCAGTTCGGGTTTATCATTGTGGAAGATGACTATGATTTCGAATTCCACTTCGATAACAACACCATATTGCCTTTAGCAGCTATTGATTCAAATGACCGCGTGATTTATATAGGTTCACTTGCAAAATCACTGCCATCTGGTTTTGGTTATGGATTTGTATCTGCTCCAGCAGTTTTTATCGAAGAACTGGAAAAACATCAGAATATTTTATCACCTGGTGTGGATGTAATTAAAGAACAAGTGCTTTCCGATTGGATTCATGAAGGCGAGGTGCATCGTCTTTCTAAAAAGAATAAGAAAATTTACAAAGAACGAAGGGATTATTTTGCGCAGTTATTGAATGAAAAATTTAAAACAAGCATCAGATTCCAGATTCCTAGTCGTGGTTTAGCAGTTTGGGCAGAATGGCTAGACCAGTTCAATTTAATGAAGTTTCGAGAAAAATGTTTACAGCTTGGTTTGTTTCTGCCTAAAACTATTTTGTATCAGAATAGGAATATTACTGCCATCCGTTTGGGGTTTGGTAGCATGGATGAAACAGAAATGGAAAAAGCAGTTGATATTTTGAACATTGCCTTGAAAGAAGTATTAATAGAACGTAATGCGTCGTTATGATAAGATAATACGATTTTAAGTAAACATCGTATATTCTTTGCGTTTCCTACCTAGTTAGATTTGTTAAGATCAAAATTTACCAGAGAATGCGATTTTCATTTGTAAAAAAGATGATGCGTTTTTTTTGGATTGAAATTATAACTGTACATTCAACGGTTATAAATTTTTTAACTAAGTTTTTTAAACCAAACCTAACCAATATTATAAACCATGAGCAAAAATTTACATGACAATCGTCTGTTCAAGACGGTTGGTGTGCTCGGCTTAGTAGGAGGGATAGCTATACTTCCTTTCTTATCCACCGTTAAAAAGAAAGATTTAACAGGTGCTGTTTCAAGTGTAAAAAGCGAAGATATTACATTAAACCCGGTAAGTAGCCCAATGGAGGCATTACAGGGTAGAGTAGCAGGTTTGGATATTCAGCGTACCAGTGGACAATCTGGTCAATCGCCAAACGTATTGCTTAGAGGAAACCGTTCAATCACAGTGGGTTCCATTCCTGGTGCTTCACAAAATCCCCTATATGTAATCGATGGAATTATTGGAAATATCAACAGTTTAAATCCAAATGATATTGAGACGATTGATGTGTTAAAAGACGCATCATCGACTGCCATATATGGTGTGGCTGGTGCTAATGGGGTAATCATGATCACCACTAAAAAAGCAAAAGCTGGTAAAGTTCAAATTGATGTGGATACTTATTACGGCACTAACGGCCGGGCTGAATTTCCTAAAGCACTGATGGGCGATGCCTGGTTAACCTACATTAACGAACGTTATTTTACTGCGAATAACAGGTATCCAGCCAGTTTGACTGATGCAGGTGTTCCCGCTTCTGGTATTGCAGCGATTGACAATAACCAATGGATCGACTGGGTAGATGAGACTTTGCGTAACGGATCTCAACAAAACCATCACATTTCCATAAGAGGTGGTTCAGAAAAAGTTCAGGGTTATATGTCTCTAGGTTATATCCAGGAAAAAGGTATTTATCAGGGTGATGAATCCAAATTCTATAATGTTCGGGGTGGTGTTGATATTAATTTTAACAAATACTTTAAAGCCGGGTTGCAAACTACTGTTAACCTGAGAAACGGCGACCAAACCAATAGTCGTATCAATAAAGCATTCGGGGTTTATCCCTTAGGTTCTGCTTACAATGCGGATGGATCGGTAAATGCGTTGCCGCTTACAGGTGTTTCAGCGGTAAGTCCGATAGCCAATTACGCTGACGGTGTGTTCATCAACAATACAAAAAGCCTTTTCCTGGCCGTAAACCCTTACGTAGAATTTACGCCGGTTAAAAATCTTTCCATTCGTTCAAA
>SEDB01000502.1 GCA_004210715.1 Pedobacter sp. | reverse complement strand
ATTACCACGAGGATAGGATAGAATACTGCGGAGAATTTTCTGAAAAATATCAATAAGATTAGTGCTGAAACCAGAATAGATAGACCCAGAAACAATACAAACTCATTGCTTACCAATTTGCTCACTGCAGTACGGATATATGGCAGGCCAGAAATATGAACTTGTATTTTCGTTTTCTTTTGAAAAGCTTTGGCTTTTTCTTCAATCTGTTTCAAGATTGGATTTCGTTCAGCGGAATTAAGAATTTTAGTATCAAACGTAATGGCCATCAATGTGGCATTTTGTTTATTGTAAACCAATCCTTCAAAAAATGGGGTGTTGTACAACGTTCTTTTAACCGAATCCATTTCAGCATCCGTTTTCACTAAACCATTCGGAATGGCTTTTAATACAAATTTTTGCTCAACGGTATCTTTTTCGAGTTGAAAAATCCGACCAGAAGATAAAACTGCCTTTATTCCCTTTAACTTCTGAATTTCATTAGAAAGCTGAACCCATTGGTTATAAATTTCTTTTTTAAAGATGTCTGGAGATTGAATACCAATCACCATTACACTTCCATCTTCGCCGAAGGTTTTCTTGAAATTATTATATTTTATAAAAGCACTATCTGTAACTGGTAAAATTTTACTTCCTGTATAAGAAAGTTTTACGTTTTTGGCTTGGTATGCCATGAAAACCGTTCCTAATACAAAGAATGCAATAATCGCAATACGGTTCTGAAGAATAAACCTTGATAGCTTAACCCACATGTGTTGTCTAGTTTAATTATAATGATAAGGGCAAAACTACTCTTATTTATAAATTGGCGTACTTTTTTGCTCAATTTATTTTGCACAAATAACATACTTTTGGAAAAAATGTTTTAGCTACATGTTGCACAAAGTCAAGGGGATTGTTTTAAAAACCACTAATTACAGCGAAAGCAGTGTAATTGTTCAGGTACTTACCGATAAATTCGGGATGCAATCTTACCTGATCAACGGTGTAAAGAAGCCTAAAGCAAAGATTAAGATGAATATGTTGCAATCGCTGCATCTTTTAGATATGGTGGTTTATCATAAAGCAAATACCAATATTCAACGCCTATCTGAAATCCGCCAAACACCGGTTTTTAAAAGTATTCCTTATAATATGATTAAAACCAGCATTGTCATTTTTTTAAATGAAGTGCTATACAAAAGTATCAGGCAGCAATCTGCTGATGATAGTTTGTTTGATTACATATTTAATGCCATTGCCTGGTTTGATGAAACTGATGAAATCAATCCCAATTTTCATTTGTCTTTTCTATTGAAACTTACTCGGTTTTTAGGTTTTTCGCCAAATGAAAAAAGAAGAAGCGATCAAATTTATTTTGATTTGCAGGAAGGAGAGTTTGTTTCAAGAGTTCCGATTCATTCCAATTATTTGCAGTTAGACGATGCATTAGGTCTTATTTCTCTTTTTGAAACATCTTTCGAGAAAATTTCTGAGATAAAAATGAGTAATGCACAAAGACGGTTCTTGTTAGATAAGATATTGGTTTTCTATACCTTACATACGGCCTCCTTTGGAGAAGTTCAGTCTCATAAAATTTTAGAAACCTTGCTTAGCTGAAAAAAAATAAAAAAGATTTGCGAAACAAGATTATACCGCTATATTTGCATTCCCAAAAGGAAAGGGAAATTAGCTCAGCTGGTTCAGAGCACCTCGTTTACACCGAGGGGGTCGGGGGTTCGAACCCCTCATTTCCCACATTACTTTCAAGGATT
>SEDB01000501.1 GCA_004210715.1 Pedobacter sp. | reverse complement strand
CCCAAATCCCAAAAACTTAATTCCAAACCCGTTTTCTCATTCCGATTGTCGTCGCTTTTGGCGGAACGAAATCGAAGAGGGTCGCCTTGCGTTTAAATTCTGGGCGCTTCTATCCCCCTCGAAAGCCTTCTTGTTGTCGCGAATTGACGCTTTCTTGCCCGCGATCTAACTTCCAGACACAGACGTCCAGCGGCGTTAGCACCGTTCAAAATGAAATCCCATAGCTCAGCTGGATCTTTGATATAAAGTTTTCAAAGATCAGGTGTTTTTTCTCGTAGGTCTTTACCCTAAACCCAGCCGATTTATGTTCATAACGCAGCGGTTTACCTCCTCTTCAAGATGTTTTGGAAACACGATAACGGTTTGCCTTGCCTGACGAACCACCTGAGCGGCAAGGTTTACCAGTCGAAATCTTAGTTTTTTTGCAAATTCAATTTTTCCGGAACTCGTAATCAAAGATAGAAATCGCATGAAGTTGTATGCGAAGGCTGCGATGATTCCGTACACACGGTTTGCATCAAGTTTCTGACAAGGAAAGTGATGAAGATCGAATCCATTCTTCATTTCCCGAATGAAATTCTCAGCGTGACCGCGCTTGCGGTAAAATAGGATTACATCCTCAGCCTTCAGATTCGCAGAACTGATGCTTGTGACCCAGCCGTAGTATTCCCACTTTGCATCTTCAAAAAGTGGCCTAGGCCCGGTTATAGGCTTTCTCATCAGCACTACCCGATATAGCTTGCCGCAGAGTTTTGAATGGTAAACACCCTCACCAAACTCTACGCCTTCATCGATAAAAATTTGATTTCTCGGCTTCTTCCATTCAATCCGTCGGCGAAAAAGCGGAGCGTAAAGGTTCTCGCGCATAGCGATCACAAAGTCGAAGCCCGCGTGTTCGCAAGCTTCGAACACTTGGTTATTCGAGAAACCTGAATCAGCCCTGACTATTCGATCGTGAGTTTTATTGTTCTTACTAACAACTCGACCTAGTTCCTCAATTACAAAAGGAGCATTTTGCGCGGTAAAAGTAGCGCCTTCTCGAACATTGAGGTGATAAGCTAGTCCAAATTGATCGAATACTTGAAGGGAATCAAGGCAACGATCTCCTAGATAGTTTATGGAGAGACCTTCCATCTTTAGGCCGTGTTGAATGTGCGAGGATGAGTCGATGTCGAATATTAAAGGGCCGCTTGGATTGAGCTTCTTGTGAAGCTCAAAAGTATGACTCATCAGCGATTTTCCAAGCTTGCTGATCATTGGCTTATCGAAGCTTCTAAGAAAGTTGCCGTATGTAGTAGGCGAGAGATGACCTTCCGAGACCTGTTGGAACACAGGATCCGCCTGGCATTGATTCATATCATCCAAACAATCCGCACCTTGAATAAGACCCAGCATTAAAGCTTTGAACTTATCAAACGAAGTCACTTTAGGTTTAATTTTAAGGCTAGGTAGCGCCTCCTCAAGATGGCCTAATAACTCTGACTTTTCGATCAGATTTTGAAAGAAAACGAGGCCGCCAGAGGAAGAAATGGCTTTATTCGAGAAACGAATCTTGATAGTCATATAGTGATCCCGGAACAATGAGTTAGTCTTTTCGTAGGGAAGAACTCACCGGGATTTTTCTTTTTCATCTCCCCATTTTACAATTCAAAATAATTGAAATGCTCACCACACGGGTGAATTAGGGGTGTGGCCGGTAAACGGCGGCGGGATCTGGTTTTGTCAATTTAGCGCGGGGAAGTATTTGGGATTAGGG
>SEDB01000500.1 GCA_004210715.1 Pedobacter sp. | reverse complement strand
TGTTCCTGCGCTAATCCAATCGAATAAAAATACTTCGTGAGATTTTTGTGTATCGCCTTGTAAACTAAAGAAAATAACTACGCTGATGATGAAAGAAGCTAAAATTACACCACTTCCAATGATACCAACAAGTCCTTTAGATAAAGATTTTCTGCCCAGCCCATTAATTACAAACCCTAAAAAAGGGAGTAAAGGAACTAACCAAATCAATTGTTCTATTGTCATTCTTAATATATATTTACCACTTAAGGCGATTTAAAACATTAATATCTATCGATTTCGTATTTCTGTAAACCATCACGATAATCGCCAAACCAACTGCAACTTCTGCAGCAGCAAGCGCCATAATAAAGAATACGAAAACCTGTCCTGATGGGTCATTGCTATGTACAGAGAAAGCTGTTAAAAGCAGGTTAACTGCATTTAGCATCAATTCAACCGACATAAAAATTACGATTGCATTTCTACGCGTTAATACACCAATTACACCAATTGTGAAAATAATTGCACATAAATAGATGTAGTGATTTAGCGGAACGCCTGCCATTTGTGTAGTTAAATTTTCCATTATGCTTCTACCTCATCTCTTTTAGATAACAAAACTGCTCCAACCATTGCTGCCAATAGTAATAGAGATGATAATTCGAATGGTAATAAGAATGGCCCAAAAAGCTCTTTACCTAAGTTTTCTACCAAACCTAATCCAGGGTTTTTCAAAATTAGTGGGCTTGTAATGGTTGCTGCTTTAAATGAACCAACTAAGGTTACCACTAAACAACAACCTGCAATTACACCTACAATTTTAATTAATGGGGATTTTACCGGCTCGGTTTCCTTATTCAGGTTGAGGAGCATCAGTACGAATAGAAATAGTACCATGATGGCTCCCATATAAACGATAAAGTTTACAACGGCCAAAAATTGTGCATTCAACAATACATAATGTACCGTGAAAGTGAAAAAGGTAAGGATTAAGTACAAAACGCTATGAATAGGATTTTTTGCAAAAATCACCATCAGCGAAAAGATGATACTTAATGTGGCTACGAAATAGAATACTTGTGTACTCATTAATTTGTTATTTGTTTATTTGTTTCTTCGTCGTCATTGCGAGGTACGAAGCAATCTTTAATTTCGTCACCCTGAATTTATTTCTGGGTCTTCATTCAATAGATGCTGAAATAAATTCAGCATGACGATTTTGTCTATTTTTTCATCTCCAACGGAGCCTCAACCAACTTATCTTTTCCGTAAATGAAATCCTTACGCAAATAATCTGCTGGTACAATTGGTCCATCTAAATAAATTGCCTCTTTCGGACAAGCCTCTTCACATAATCCGCAGAAAATGCAACGCAACATGTTGATTTCATAAGTTGCCGCATATTTCTCCTCACGATATAAATGTTTCTCATCGTTTTTACGTTCTGCTGCAATCATGGTAATTGCTTCAGCAGGGCACGATAATGCACATAAACCGCAAGCAGTACAACGTTCTTTCCCGTTTTCATCACGTTTAAGAGAGTGCATCCCCCTAAAGTTTGCAGAGAATTCACGTTCTACTTCCGGATATCTTACTGTAGCCTCTTTTTTGAATAAGTGGCTGATGGTAATGCCCATACCTTTTGCAATTGCAGGTAGGTACATACGCTCCATAAAGCTCAAAGGCTTTTGTTCCAGTACTTTTTTCTTATTACTTAATGATTCCATAATTAAAACTTCTCAATAATCGCAATCACAATTCCAGTTATTATAATG
>SEDB01000499.1 GCA_004210715.1 Pedobacter sp. | reverse complement strand
TTGGGCACAAATTGAGATAACTTAAATACAGACACCGAAGAAAACCATTTCTCCCAGGTGAAGCCTGCCAAAACCACAATGCTGAGTTGGATAAAATTAACGCCCAGAACCCTGATCGTCCACGTAGAAACATTTGGTAATTTCCAGCCGGGTTTAATTCTTTCAAGCAGAAAGCAGAAACCGAATACGATAAAAATGATGACTAACATAGATTTAAAATTTGTTTATCAAATCTATGAGCTGTTGTTTTGCTGGCTTTTGACAAAAGTCAAAAAATTATTTTTGCTTTCTAATTCTGCTTAAGGTTTCTTGAGAAATCCCTAAATAAGAGGCGATGTGGCCTAAGGAAACTCTTTGAAAAAGTTGAGGATTGCGATCCAATAAGTTTTGATACCGTTCTTTGGCGCTCAACATTCGCAGTTCATTCGCCTGGATTTCATTACGCATGTGATAAAATTCCGTTAACTTCCTTCCAGAAAAGTTGAATTCCATATATTGCAAGTATAACTCATCCAGTTTATCTCTTTTCACAGCGATGAGCCTGCAGTCTTCCAGAGTTTCAATATATTCGAAACTAGGCTTGCCGGTGTAAAAGCTGTAAACTGAAATTAAAAGCTCGTTTTCAAATAAAAACCAGGTATTTGTTTCTTTGCCCTCTTTATTGAGGTAGAATATCCTGGCTGCTCCACTTACAATAAAATAGATGGTATTGCTTCTTTCACCAACACTTAAAAGCTTCACTTTTTTGCCAACTTTAATCAGTTCGCTATTGGCGATGATGGCTGTTTTAATTTCTTCTTTTATGGGGTAGAGGTTATTAAAAAGGCTAAATAGATTTTCGTAATCTGAAGCAGGCAAGTGATCAACCATAAAATTTTTGCTATTAAATTGATAACCCTAATTTATAAATCACCGTTTTTAATTCCGCTGTATCCCGGTCTTCGCAAAGCAAAAATTTTATGCCCGAATTGGTTTTCTGGTATAATGAAATTCCTTCAAATTTATGCGATCCCGAAATTCGATGTGAAAAATTAAGTTTTAGCGATTTCAAATCAATACTGCCGATAAAACTTCCTAAAATTTCACCATCTGCATAAGTAGATTTGGTATCTTCTGCCGTTGAGATGAAAAATAGGGCATCGTTCACCATTACAGCATCTGTAAATGTTGATTCAACATGGTTAATATTCGGTAATCTTAATGGCTTAAACTCGATCTTTGTAGCATTCGCCAGATCTGCATTATATATCTGGAACAATCCGTTTTTGCCATCACTTCCATTCCCCCGGTTAAATAATATCCAATGTTTACCAGTAAAAACAGCTCCTTCAATATTTAAATTGTCATCATCAACGTTAGCGATAGCCTTCATTTTACGATAAGTTTCCGTTAAATCTTTGAGCAAAATCCGCCCTGATTTTGGTTCAAATTCGACTAATGAATTTCTTTTAGCAGTAGATCCTGAACCCAGCATATAAAACTGATCGGCATATTGGCAGAGTACTTCAAAATCTGGCTTTAGCACTTTAGCAATGTTTTCCAGACTTGTAAATTTATCACCAGATAAAATCTGGATTTTTCTTAGCTTGTTGTTTTTTAGATGGTATTCATTTAAAAATCCGCTATTGTCGCCAATAATGTAAAGTAAATTTGGCTGGTAGATCATTCCTGAAGCAGAACCAATGCCTTGAATTTCTCTAAATATTTCCAAATGGACTGAATGCATAATTTAAAGTAACAAAAAAAGCATCGATTAATCGATGCTTTTCT
>SEDB01000498.1 GCA_004210715.1 Pedobacter sp. | reverse complement strand
ATTATTTCAAAGGTTATTACACTTTATCCCTTTGTTGAAACGGTAAATGTGAGCATCAAAAAACTTAATCCACCAATGCCAGGACAAGTCGGACATTCCTTCGTGAAATTGTCTTATCAATCAGCTAAATAATTTATGGTATTTTGCTGCTATTAAGATTTATTTCTGCAACTGTTCGAAGCCAAGCATTTTTTGTTTTTCTGCTTCTGGAATGCTTGTAGGCCTACTTGTAACGTAATCAACAGCAATACAAACTGTTTTTCCTTTACTACAAATTACCTCTTCGTTTCCTTTAATTTTTACAATTTGATAATCTAAATCAAAACTCGTATTGCCAATCCTTGAAGTTTTTACATGTACTGCGATTTTATCGTTCATTACAATTGGTAAAATATAATCAATTTCGGCATGGGCAATAACAATCCCGGTTTTTTTCCAATCCCATTTTACAATTTCTTCCCAATACTTTGTTCTTGCAATTTCCAGGTAGGTAAAGTATACAGAATTGTTTACATGACCCATCATATCAAAATCAATAAAGCGCAAATGGATATTCGTTTTATAGTTGAATTTGTCTGAAAAATCACGAAAATCTGTCAATTTGTCTTTTGATTTTGAAATATTTTGCCATAATGTCTTAAAAATCATAAATATTTGGATTGGTATGTAAGTTGAATAACGGTTAATATCAAATTAAAAAAAATAAAAATTAGAGATATGACACTAGTAAATTTTAACAACAGAACCCGCAACACGTAATAGAGTTGGCTGCTCCAGGTTTAAAAAAAGAAGATTTTCAAATTAATTTAAAAAAAGACACCCTTTCTGTTTGGGCGGAAGTTAAAAAAGATGAATCTCAAATAGCCAAGGATTTCACACGTAAAGAATTTGACTACAGCTCTTTTGCAAGGTCATTTAATTTACCCGAAACTGCTGACGGTGATAACATTACCGCTGAATATAAAGACGGAATTTTAAATATCAACATCAATAAAAAAGATGATGCGAAATTACAGCACAAAGAAATTGTAGTGTCGTAATCAAAGTATTCTCGAAAGAGGGTTTTCATAATAGTTTAAGTTTAGGTTTTATAAGGCTAGTACTGGATGGTACTGGCCTTATTTGTTCAAGTATTTAGATTGATTTTAAGTTGCAATGATAAAACCTCCTTAATGTCATTTTTTGTACTTTTGCGGCATGGAGAGAGAAATTCTGGATACTAAACGCAAAGCACTTAAAATAAACCTTGATCCTCGCATTTATGGCACTTTTGCCGAGATTGGAGCAGGGCAGGAAGTTTCAAGAAACTTTTTTAATGCAGGTGCAGCATCTGGAACTGTAGCCAAAACCATGTCGGCTTACGATATGACTTTTAGTGATGCCATTTACGGTGCAGAATCCAATGGCCGCTATGTTTCTCAAAACAGGCTCTTACAGATGCTTGACCATGAATTTGGTTTACTTAACGAACGATTATCTGGTGAAAAATATGAAAGTAGAACTTTTTTTGCTTTCGCGGATACTGTTACTACCTTAAACTATAAACGTACAAATGAACCACACGGTTGGGTTGGAATTCGTTTCCAAAATGAACCTGGTGGTTTACCAAATGAAATATTTTTTCATGTTCGCTTGCTTGATACAGATGTAAATATGCAGCAGCGTGTTTTAGGAATCATTGGTGTAAATCTGCTTTACGCAGCGTTTTATCATTATCAGGATCCAAAATTAATGGTAGAATCTTTAGCTGATAACCTCACTATTGGTTCTGTCGAAATCGATCTAATATCCGTAAAAGGACCTGCGTTTCCAGAAGTTGACAATATCTTACTCAATCTTTATATGATTATGAAAGATTTTTCAGCTGCAGCTATTTTTGATGCTGATTCCCATACTCGCCAAGCTAAAGATTTGCTTTACAAAAAGGATATCATGATTTTGAGGACTAAATATGGTCAGAAATCATTGCCTAACTTTAATTTGTTTAATAAAGCTACTGATCAGTTCAAGCGCACTAACAAGGTTGAAGAAGGTAATTTAGCGGTTATGATTGAGGTTTTGCTAACCAATGTTTTAACCGATGATCAGGAAACGCCAGATGATATCGACTTAGAATCTGTAGCCAGACGTGCTCAGGAAATGTGCGATACTGGCAATATCGTTATTGTATCAAATTTCACACGCCACAATCGTTTAGCTAAATACCTTGCCCGTTGTAAACCTAAAAGTGTAGGCTTGGCTACAAATATCAATAACTTAAAATTTGTATTTAACTCGACAAACTTCAAAGGAGAAAACTACTCAGGGCAGTTATTGAGCTACGTAAATGATATGTTTAATACGAATGTTCGTTTATTCGCTTACCCGTTTTTAGATAAAAAGACTAATGAAGTAATTACCACTTCAAATATGCCAGTTACACCAGAGGCAAAACCGCTATTTGATTTTCTTTTAATAAACGGTTATATAACTGATATTGAAGATTATGCTGATGATGAGGTAAAAACAGTTTAAAAAACTAAATCTT
>SEDB01000497.1 GCA_004210715.1 Pedobacter sp. | reverse complement strand
ACAAAGGCGAAACATGCATTGGCAATATCATCTGGCAGAATAATCTGGTTCAACAAAGTGCGTTTTGCATAATAGGCAGGCAATTCAGCCACGGTAATTCCGTAAGCTTTTGCTCTTCCTTCAGCCCAGCCACCGGCCCAGATATTGCTATCGCTGATTACTGCATCAGGATTAACCACATTTACGCGGATATTATCTGCACCAAGTTCAGCTGCGTTCAGTCTGCTTAAATGAAGTTGAGCGGCTTTAGCACTACCATAACCTGCATTGTTTGGCCCACTTACCAGTGAATTCTTACTTACAATATTAATGATATCGCCGCCAACATCCTGCTTCTGCATCGTTTTTGTTGCAGCTTGAGTGATAAAGAACTGACCTTTCACTAAAACATCGTACAATAGATCCCAATCTTTCTCCGTGTGATCGCCAATGGTTTTAGAAATTGATAAACCAGCGTTGTTCACTACGATATCAATACCTCCGAAAGCCAAAGCTGCAGCATCAAAAGCGCCATCAATATCTTCCTGAGAAGTTACATTCAATACCGCAGTAGCGTATGAATCTTTGCCAAATTGTTTTTCAAAATCGGCGCCAGCTTCTGCCAAACGCTCGGCATTCATGTCGTTTAAGATTACCACGCCACCTTCAGCAACAAACTTTTTAGCAATTGCTTTTCCAATACCACCGGCACTACCGGTAATCAAAGCGATTTTTCCTGTAAGTGGTTTTGGCTTAGGCATGCGTTGTAATTTTGCTTCCTCTAATAACCAATATTCGATATTGAAAGCTTCCTGATGTGGCAGAGATGTATACTCTGAAATCGCTTCAGCACCTTTCATTACATTGATGGCATTGATATAGAATTCAGCTGCAACTCTTGCAGTTTGTTTATCTTTTGAAAAAGTAAACATCCCAATTCCTGGATACAAGATTACAACCGGATTTGTATCACGAATAGCAGGACTATTATCGTGTTTACAGGTTTGGTAATAGTCGGTGTACATCGCTCTGTAAGCTTCAAAAGCTGGCAATAATGACTCCTTAACTGCTTTTGTATCTGACAAATCAGCATCTATTTTCAAATCCAGCACCAAAGGACTGATTTTGGTTCTTAAAAAGTGATCAGGACAACTGGTTCCCATTGGGGCCAAACGAGAAAGATCATTTGAGTTTGTGAACTCCAAAACACGAACATCATCCGTAAAGTGACCGATCATGTGCTGCTTTGAAGAACAAAGACCACGTAAAATTGGCGCTAAACTAGCTGCTTGTTTTTTACGTGAGGCCTCATCAGCACTCTCAATTTTTTGTCCGCCAAAAACAGGGCCTTTTTTGCCATAATTCTGCGCTAGATATTCAGAGCAGATTTCGATTACATCAAGTGTATTCAAATAACTTTCGTACGCGGTATCGCCCCAGGTAAATAAACCATGAGAGCCCAACATGATTCCACGGATGCCTGGGTTTTCATCCAAACATTTTTTCAAGGTCAACCCCAGCTCAAAACCTGGCTTTTTCCATTCCACCCATCCAATGGTTCCACCGAAAAGCTCTTCTGTTATTTTTTTTCCGTCTCTTGCTGCCGCGATTGCAATAGCTGCATCAGGATGCAAGTGATCAATGTGTGCAAAAGGTAAAAACCCATGCAACGGTGTATCGATTGATGGTGCTTTTGAACTCAAGTCAAAAATGCAGTGATTGAATAATTCAACCATTTCATCTTCATGTTCCACACCACGGTAAATATTCTTTAAGCTGCGTAAACGATCTACGTATAATGCTG
>SEDB01000496.1 GCA_004210715.1 Pedobacter sp. | reverse complement strand
TTCAGGATTGTTTTTCAAATAATCTAATGCCCAATGAACGCCTAAACCGTAAGTGATAATGGTAAATTTACTCCCTGCCTTCAGTGTAACCGCCTTGCCAATTTCGGTGGTATAATAACCATCAGGAATCGGAGCAGTTAAACTCCGGTACAAATATTTGTGCTCAAAATATAAAACCGGATTTGGGTCTTCAATAGCGGCCAAAAGCAATCCTTTAGCATCAGCAGGAAAAGCCGGATAAACAACTTTTAAGCCTGGCGTTTTAGTAAACCAAGCCTCGTTGCTTTGTGAATGGAATGGCCCCGCACCAGTTCCTGCACCAGTAGGCATACGAACCACAACATCAGCTTTTTCGCCCCAGCGATAATGCGTTTTAGCCAAATTGTTTACAATCTGGTTAAAACCAACCGTAACAAAATCGGCAAATTGCATTTCTACAACGGCTTTGTACCCGTTTATTGATAAGCCTAAGCCAGCGCCAACAATTGCCGATTCGCAAATTGGTGTATTTCGAACTCTACCTTTACCGTATTTGGCTGTAAAACCATCAGTAATTTTAAATGCGCCACCATAATCGGCAATATCCTGTCCCATTAAAACCAAGTTTGGATATTTCTGCATTGCTAAATCCAATGCATCTGTTATTGCATCTAAATATCTTTTTTCTGTTGAAGATTGATTGGGTTCAATAACTGTTTGCTCATAAGGGAAATACATATCGCTTTCCTCCTGAGTGGAACTCACTTCTGGTTCAGGTTCATCAAATGCTTCTTCAACTTCTAATTCAATATCTTTTTTGATTCCGGCCCTAATGTCGATGATTGAACCGGATGTTAGAATTCCCTGCTCAATCAGGTAATTTTCATAATTGCTTAAGGGGTCTTTCTTTTCCCACTCATCAAATAATTCTTGAGGAACATATTTTGTTCCCGATGCCTCTTCGTGTCCACGCATTCTAAACGTTAAGCATTCCAGTAAAATTGGTCGTGGGTCTTTGCGAATTTCATTAACCAGTTGATTAATGGTATCGTAAACTTCAAGAATGTTATTCCCATCAATTTGCCTGCCTTCTATGCCGTATCCAGTCGCTTTATCTACCAAATTCTTGCACCTGAATTGCTCAGATTTTGGTGTGGATAAACCATAACCATTATTCTCGATAAGAAAAATTACAGGTAAATTCCAAACTGCAGCAACATTAACCGCTTCATGGAAATCGCCCTCGCTGGTAGCGCCTTCGCCTGTGTAAACCAAGGTTGCTCTTTGTTTGCCAGCCAAAACATCGGCCAAAGCAATACCATCGGCCAAGGCCATCTGTGGACCGAGATGAGAAATCATCCCGATAATTTTATAATCTTGCGTACCAAAATGAAACGAGCGGTCGCGGCCTTTGGTAAAACCTGTAGCTTTGCCCTGCCATTGTGCCATCAATTTCTTTAACGGAATATCTCTGGTGGTGAAAACGCCCAAATTGCGGTGCATTGGCAAAATGTACTCATCGCTTTGCATGGCTAATGTAGAGCCGACTGCAATGGCTTCTTGTCCAATACCCGAAAACCATTTACCAATTCTTCCCTGGCGTAAAAGTTTGAGCATTTTATCCTCAATCATTCGAGGGTAGAGCAATCTTTTATATAAATTTAGCAGGAATGAGTCGTCTTTGTTGCCGCGGTTAAATTGCACTGGTCTTTCTGAGCTAGTAAATTTGTTCTTCCGTTATCTAAAAGGATAACATACATTTCTTCCGGTCCATCGGTTTCATTTGGTTGGCGAGGTCCGCTCAGAATGGTATTGTAAACTGTTAAATTTTGTCCCGTTCCATGGGATGCCAACAAAGGCCAGAACAAATCTAAATCAGCCATTGAGGGAATTATTTTTTCAATCCCGACAATAGCAATGTGAATTTTCGGAAATGTAGTGCTTAGACGGGCATTACCTTCGTTTTCTGTGATGGCAATACTTCCAGTATCTGCGATTAAAAAATTCCCTCCACTGATGCCGATGTCTGCATTCAAATATTTATCACGAAGTAATTCTCTTGCTTTTTGAACCAACTGTGGAGGAGTGGCATCAATCGGAGTTCCGAATTTATCATGAAACAGCTTTGCAATATCAGTTGCACTTAAGTGCATTGCAGGCGTAACGATGTGATAAGGCGCTTGACCCAGTAACTGAACAATGTATTCGCCTAAATCACTTTCTAGAGATTCGATTTGATTGCTTTCCAGAAAATCATTTAAATGAATTTCTTCGGTAGTCATCGATTTTGATTTGATAACTGTTTTACCGTTGTTTCTTTTAATGATGTTTAGAATTTCCTGTTGAGCCTCTGCTGCATCATTTGCCCAAAT
>SEDB01000495.1 GCA_004210715.1 Pedobacter sp. | reverse complement strand
GCTAGATAAGCAGGATGCTACAGCACCACTGGTGAAACCGAGTTGAAACTGAATGGTTTCATCAACACCATCTTTAAATTTTACCGGATCCGTTTTGGTTTCCTGAGCGGTCACCCAAACCGGTTCTTCGCCCACCATATACCTCGCTCCATTAAGTGCATAAATCCCGATATCCATCATTGATCCGCCGCCAGCTAGCGCTTTGTTTAAACGCCACTGTTTAGGATCTCCTGCTTTAAAACCACATTGCCCCTGGAAAACATCACCTTACCAAATTCTCCGGCATTTCGCATCCGGAGTACTTCCAATGTGCGAGGCTCAAAATGCATCCTGTAGCCAACCAGCAATTTTACATCTGCTTTTTTACAGGCGTCTATCATCTCTTGTCCCTCTCTGGCATTTAGCGCCATGGGTTTTTCGCATATCGCGTGTTTTCCCGCATTGGCTGCACGGATGACCTGACTGTGGTGCAATGCGTTTGGTGTAATCACATAAATCGCATCAATATCCGGATTGTTTTTCACCTGATCGAAGTTTTCATAATTGTAGCAATTTTTTTCATAAATATTATACTTCGCCTGCCAGTCTTTGATTTTAGAAGGAGTACCACTAATAACACCTACCAGCTTAGCTTTAGTGCAGTCTTTCATTGCTTCGGCGACACGGGTACCATATCCACCCAAACCCATGATAGCAACCCTCAATACTTTTCCCTGGTAGGGCTGTTCATTATCATCTGAAGAATCAGCAAATGTTGATAATGAATTCAATTGCAGCATCAAGGCTGATGCACCTATATTTCGTAAAAAATCTCTTCTGGTATTCATAGTCAGCAATTAAGGATGGATGTAATAATATAAAAATACGAATTGTTCCTCATCATTTGGTACATTACTTGATCCGTTAAATTGTATAAACTAAAATTTAAAGGCTATTTGTTTTATTTTGGTCGACTTCCAAATCATAAAATCCCTAATTCCCAATTATGCCTTCACTGAAACATGATCGGCAAAATGTTCCACCATATTATGTAACGATATTTATTTCAAACCCTTTGTCCGTTAAATTCTCCTTTTAACTCCATAACTATGATAACTACCGCAGTGTCATTGATGCAATTCAAGTTTTTGATCTTCCCGAAGCTCAATAATTTCATCTTTTTTTCATGGTGAGCCTAAGATCAATGTGTTTATTGACTACATCACCATTCGGAACTATAAACAATAAATCAAAATTGTAGTTTGTACAATTTTTTACTTTCATGGATACACCATTTTGCCTGGGGACCAGCTCTTTAAATCTATCTGCGCATCTATTCGAGCCCTATTGACATGTTGATAAGGTAATTTATCCTAATAATGTATTAAAACTCCGTTTTATACATCATCTGTGAAAATTATCGTACAAGAAAGTAACGAGATTGATTTTTAGGACTTATCGAAAACAAAGGTATAATGGGTTCACTTCGTGAATATAACGGCAATCTTTCTAGGATTGCCGTTATGCAGATTGCTATAGTAAGATCAGTTGTTTTTTAACTGATAATCAGGCGCTATTTTCTTTTTTTAATTAGTGTAATCAATAGTACAGTTGCAGCTATGGTAACCAACGTTTTAGTAGCGAAATTTTTTGCATTATATCGGAGCTCAGATTTTATTCCACGTTCTGCCAGTACATTAGGGAGAATGCCATTACCTATATCTTCGATGATGCCTTCCCATGCATTAACCCGGTCCGCAAGTATCAGCGGAATCCAGTGCCTGTATCTGTCTTCACTGTGCTTAAA
>SEDB01000494.1 GCA_004210715.1 Pedobacter sp. | reverse complement strand
GTTATCCTCAACAATTAAAACATCAAACAGCTGCTTCATACCTAAAATTATTATAAACGACTAAAGGATTTGCATCCGCTTATTTAATGACGATTTGTATGCATCAGAAACTGGCACAAAACTCTGTTTAATGATCAAAGTTCCGCCTTCAACTGTGTCTATTTTACCAATATTTACAATGAAAGATCGATGTACCCTTGAAAATATATCTGTAGGCAATTTATCCTCAACTGATTTTAGCGATGAATGAATAGAATAATTTTTATCATCAACATAAATTTTCACGTAATCGCCTTTGGCTTCTAAATAATTTATATCGCTCAGTTTTAAGCGTCTGATGATGTTAGAATCTCTGATAAAAATAAATTCGTCTTTTTTGGATGATACAAATAGGTTTTGACTTTTGAATATTTCTTTAGCCTTAATTACAGCCTTCATAAAACGATCGGGCGTTACAGGCTTGGCGATAAAATCAACCACGTTTAAATCAAAAGCATCAGAGGCATAATCTCGTTTAGCACTTATGAAAATAATTAGGGGTTTGTTATTCCCTAAACCTTTTACCAACTCAATACCCGTAATCCCCGGCATTTCTACGTCAAGAAGTAATAAATCAATCTTATTACTTGCCAACATTTTATAGGCTTCCGTCGCATTTTCACACTCAGCAACCAACTTTAAAGAATCCTCTATCTGAAATAAATTCTTAAGGATACTACGGGCTATTGCATTATCATCAACAATCAAACAATTCATTTTATCAGGTTAGCGTCATAATAAAACTACCAATATTCTCTTATAATGAATCAACCGCTATAACAATGAATAAAATGAATAATTAATTGAAATTGCGAAAACCATCAAAAATTTAAACACGTATATAAGCCCTTTCATCTGGCAAAAATGCCTTTCTAGCGAAGACTGCTATACCAGTCAAGCATTTAGAAATACTTTTGCCAACAGAAAATCACTCATAAAAAAATAATAGAAAATCTCATGAACACCATTAAAACAATTTCACTCTCACTTTTAAGCTTAATTTTAACAACATCTATCTACGCACAAACCTTTAAAGAGCCTATTGGTTTCAAGTTAAAGAATGGAATGAACATCATCGTTTCCGAAAATAACCGTTCTCCAAAAGCATTTGCTAGTTTTACATTAGATAATAAAGCCTTTTCAAATAAGAAAGATGGAATTGTTGAAATGCTAAATGCGGTATTGAATGAAAACATTTCAAAAGACAATCATTTATCGTTTAAAGATAACAGCGGAAAATTAGCTGCTTTAACAAGCGACTTCGATAAAGAATTAGTTGATATGGCCTCGATTATACAAAATGTGAACATCGATCAACAAACTTTTAATACAGCTAAAGCAAAATTATTAATAAGTATAAAACTACAAGACTATGATTACGATCAAACTGTAAATGAGTCTTCTATAAACGACTTAACATTGAATGATGTTAAGGATTTCTATAGCCAGATCACTCCTGCGAAAACATTTTTAACTATTGCAGGCGATGTAGAATTAAATGCAGCAAAAGCATCGGCAAAAAAAGCCTTCGGAACATGGAACAACCATAACAATAATATTTTAGCAAAATAGTCCCAAATCAATAAAAAATTAAGCCTTTTGAGTAAATCAAAAGGCTTTTTTTATGCCTAAATTGTTACAGGGATAAACTGATAGTGCTATATTTAGTGTAATTATCATTCAATATATTAGCTCAATCAATTATTCCTACAATGAAGAAAATTTCAACTGCCATATTAATTGTCCTT
>SEDB01000493.1 GCA_004210715.1 Pedobacter sp. | reverse complement strand
AAAGGAAATTATGAATTACAATAAAGAATTAGCAACAATACCCTCAAATTATTATCAAACACAATTTATAGATAGTTACAGAGGTGGAATAGATGGAGAAAACACCATGACTTTTTTGGTTAAAGATGATACAGATCTGGTTACCTACTCAATTGCTGCTAAGGAGGCATGGGAATCTATTGGAGATTATCCAACTAGTTTCAAAGGGATTATTAGAAAAGTAAATGGAAATTGTTTTGCAACGTTTGATTATTTAGGTGCATTGGAAGCAGCAGAAAATCAGCAGATCGCTTAAAAAGTGACGGTGCTTTTAATTGCTCGCTCTTAAAAAATTAATAGCAAAGAAATTCTCCGTTTAAAATTACAATACTGGAAAACACACAAATCCCCATTTCGCAATTTGCCAAATGTGGATTTTGTTTGTTGTTATAATTAAGTAATCTAGGGACGGCTTTAAGCAATCCTCTGTTTCAATATTATTGTCTTGTAATTTTAAACTCGGTTCTTCTGTTCCATTGAGGATCAGCCTCTGAACATTTTACACCATTGGCGCATTTAATAAGTACTTTACATTCACCATACCCTTTGGCTGTAATCCGGTTTTTCTCTACGCCCCGATCAATGATGTACTGAACTGCTGAGTTTGCCCGGCTTTGCGAAAGCGATTGATTATATTGATCAATCCCGCGATTATCAGCGTGCGAACCCAGTTCAATCCAGATCGTTGGATTATCCTTCATAATCTTCACTAACTTATCGAGTTCTATCGCTGCATTCTAGCTGTGATAGTTGACGCTACTATGACAGCGGAACATTGCCAATCTAACCGTTCAGAAAATGGTATAATATCTTAACAATTACAAACAGATTTTAGCAGATAAGTGCCTGATAAGATATATTTTTATCAGATTAATTTTGATACGCTATGGATACTTTAATAACAGAAGACAATATTTTAGCACTGGAAAATAAACTATATAGTGCGATTAAAGATCGAGATATCAAGTTGCTTGATGAACTCCTTCACGAAGATTTGCTCTTCATTGTTCCAGGTGGTGAGGTGATCACAAAAAAGATGGATATCGACAGCTACAAAGAAGATAATTTAAGGATTGATGAACTTCTTCCGAAAACTGAAAATTTAAATATAATTGGTGATACAGCAGTCATTACCATAGTATTTTTTTTAAAAGGAGAGTTTAACAGTGTGCCTTTTGAATCAAAATATCGCTATATCCGATTTTGGAAACAATTTAAAGATGGGATAAAAGTTATAGGAGGAAGCGGAATAGCTATTGAATAACCAGAATGGAGTTGATAGTCTATATTGCTGTCCTTAATCTGGTTTATGGCATAATTCGCTTTTTAGTACTGATACGCTCCATTCAATACTCATTGGGCTTTATTAAGCAGTCAGGACAATCATGATTGTCAAACATTTAATCCCCCCTTAATATACAATAAACATAGTGTTTGGATCTTTATTGCATCATTAAATATTTGCGATATGAAGATTAAAAAACGCTTATTTATTTTTATTCTTTGCATTATATTTTTTTCAGGTTGTTCTAAAACAAACGAAGTGGAGGCTCCAGCAGAACTCTTTTTTAACTTCCACAGTTATACAATGCGTCTTCTTACATGCGAAAAATAAGCTTTTGAACTTCTGGAAAGCATGACAAATTACCCTTTTTCTGCAATCAGGTTTGAATCCCTGGATGAAGGGAAAGTAAAGATCCTGGATGAAAGAACTATTCAGTCACTTGCCCCTGGTACAACAGCAGTAAAGGCGATGTT
>SEDB01000492.1 GCA_004210715.1 Pedobacter sp. | reverse complement strand
AGTTGTTTGGCATTATTATACTCACCAAAAATGTTTTCATGAAAGATCTTGAATTCCTGTGCTGCGGTAAATTCAGGAACAATATAATGGTAGTTCGTGTCAAGCCACTTGGTCATTTCCATGGCAGTGATGTCCAGTCCGTCTTTTTGATAACCTCTGGCCATTGCAAAATAGAGGTCAATCTCATTGTTTGATTTGATTTGAGAAAGTACAGGTGAGTACCTTTGAGGAATTACACCAAGTAACAAACTGGCATCCAATATTTGGTCGTAATAACTAAAATCGTTGCAAGGAATTAAATCTATACCTGCATCTAACTGGGTTTGCCAGTTCTGTTCTTTAATGGAACGGCCAACAACCTTTAAATCGGCAAGGCTGATCTTTCCTGCCCAATACAGTTCACAAGCTTTTTTCAATTGTCTTTGGTTACCAATTCGCGGGTAACCCAGATTTTGTGTTTTCATTTTTCAACTTTTTAAATGGTTAATAATCATTGTAAAAAGTGCTTTAAGATTTTGTGCTGCTGTTGGGAAAAAGATGAGGTAGCGTATGATGTAGGCACAATATGGCCATAACAGGGATTCAATAAAATTCCTGAAAATAATTTGCATCAATCTGACTTCAAACCTCTTTCGCGAAAGCATCGTCATTCGGAAAAGGCAAGTATCCTGACTTATAATAGCTTGATCATTCTTTCCCGTTACGGTCGATAATCTTAATATTACTTACAGTTGCGCGACAGCTCGTGATTTGCACACGATTCCTTTTTTATCCTGATTTTCACCAGAAACCTTTTCCGCTTGTTAAAATATGATAAAGAACTTTTGTGTTACAATCAGTTTTTATTTCTTTTCAAAGGTAATTTATTAGGTGTAAAATTCTATGTTAATGGGATATTCGGTAATAAGTTTTGATATGGTTATATCTTTTAGGATATTATTCTTTTTTGTTTATAGATTTGAGGCTGATAAAGGAAAATATTCTATGGATACGTTAGATGAGATTGATTTAAAATTGCTAAAAATATTAAGTGAAAATTCCAGTTACACGACGAAAGAACTTTCGCTTAAGGTGAATCTATCTACCTCGCCGGTGTTTGAGCGGGTAAGGAGGTTGGAAAATAACGGGTATATTAAAAAATACATCGCCATTTTAGATGCTGACAAGTTCAATCAGGGTTTCATTGTTTTTTGTAACATCAAACTCAAACAGCATGATCGAAACATCGGAAATCACTTTGTAAAAGATATTATCAAAATTGATGAGGTAGCGGAATGTTACAACGTATCCGGAGAATACGATTTCATATTGAAAGTGTACGCCAAAGACATGAAACATTATCAGGATTTTGTGTTCAATAAACTCGGTTCAGTGGAAAGTATTGGAAGTACGCACAGTACTTTTGTGATGGCTGAAATCAAAAATACACACAATATCACCATTTAATTGCGCTAGTAAATTAACCCAGGATTTAAAAAATGAAGGTGAATCTGCTACAAGCGATATCTAAACAGAGTTGTTGCCATATTTTTGCTTTCTGCACTAATTGCCTCTAATTTCTCGCGTGTTTTTGTTTATGCTGGTTTCGAAGTAAACCAAAAGTATATTTCAGAGAAATTGTGCGAAAACAAAGACAAGCCGTGGATGAATTGTAATGGCAAGTGTTTTTTAGCAAAAAAACTCAAACAGGCAGAAGAAAAGGAAAAAAAACAAGAACGTGAAAACCTGCGCAGCCAACATATGGAGGCACTTCCCAACGCAGCTTCCAATTTTACCTTTTTAAGAACTGCAGTTAAAACACTTTATCCTGAACGCAAGGTGCTGAATACCGTACACCGTACTTTCAGTATTTTCCAACCGCCTAAAAACAATCCTACACAGGCTTAGGTTCATCAATTTATCTTAAATGTTGGCTTTTTAAGTCATCCATGATGTGTATTCATTTCGCAAAAGCCGATATGAAAGCTTCGCCTATACATTCCTTTTTTCAATTAATGGATGAGTCAATCATCTGCAACAACAATTTTCAAAATTCATTTTATCATGAACAAAATATTATTTTCATATACCATTATTTTTAGTGCAGTCGTTTTACTTTTTACAGGATGTAAAAAAGAAGAAGATACCGCCCCGGAATTCAACGCATCCATTTTAGCTCCTTTCTCAGTGGAGTTTGATAACATCATGGGTGATCGTACCCTTACCTTTAACAACAGTGCCGCACCTTACACCAATGCTGCCGGTGAGCCATTTACCGTTTCAATGCTGCAATATTTTATCAGCAATATTAAGGTGGCTACAGCAGAAGGCAAGGAATATGCCGTCACACAGGATAGTAGTTACTTTCTTATAAAGTCATCAGATAAAGCTACCCGATTTGCAAAAGTAAGAGTTCCGGAAGGCAATTACACCAGACTTACTTTTACGCTCGGGGTAGACAGTTTGCGGAGTACCATGGGCATTGATAAACGTACTGGTGTTCTTGATCCTGCTGCAGACCACGATACTGGCGGAATGTACTGGGGTTGGAATTCTGGGTATATTTTCTTCCGTTTTGAAGGAAACTCGAATGTGATTTCAAATGATGTGAATGGAGACCCTACGGGTAAGAAACAATTCAAATATCATATTGGTGGTTTTGGTGGTTATAGTGCGCCAACCATTAACAATATAAAAACAATTTCCATCGATTTAACAACGGCTGGTATTGCAAGAGTAAGAAAAGATAGACAAAGCAATGTGCATTTGTTTGTTGATGCAATGAAGGTTTTCAATGGTACAAACAGCTTTAAAATTGCAGAACATCCTACTGCCATGTTTAGTGCTTTTAGTGTTGGCGTTGCAGGTAATTTACCGCAAATGTTCAAACACGATCATACCGAAAATTAGAAGGATATGAATAGAAAACATTTAATCATTGTTTTTTGCTGTTGCCTTTTTGTTTATGCCTGTAAAAAAAGTGAGGTGGTAGAAGAAACGATCGAAACATTTCTGGGCTTTCAAAAACCGGCTAATTTTCCTGAACCAGTTTATAATCTTTCAGCAAATCCGGTTACCAAGGCTGGCTTTGAGCTAGGTAGATCAATTTTTTACGAAGCAAGACTTTCCCGTAACAACACCATTAGTTGTGGTTCCTGCCACATTCAGTCTTCGGCCTTTACCCAGCACGGGCACGATGTAAGTCATGGGATAGACGATAGGTTGGGGACAAGAAATTCTCCGCCAATCATGAATTTGGCCTGGAACAAAGCATTCATGTGGGGCGGTGGCGTTTACGATCTTGATCTTCAGCCAATCGTTCCCAT
>SEDB01000491.1 GCA_004210715.1 Pedobacter sp. | reverse complement strand
AGAAGCCAGAACAGAAGCTTTTGAAACCCTTCTTGGCAATGAAAACCAGGAAGTGATTGAAGAAACCAACTGGACCTTTTTAACCAATAGGTTGAGCGAAATGGACATGTTTACCAAGTTTGTGAAATATGTGCCGGCACACCGGGATTTCTACGGTTCGGAAATTTTAGCTGATTCGTTTGAGGCGCTGATTCCACGAATCTTCTGGAGAAACAAACCTAATATGGAGGAAGTTTCGATGGCCAGGGTTTACGAAGCAGGAGTCGTGAGCAGATATTCGAATGTTTCGGCCAAAACGCGGCCCATTGTTGATGCTTATTTAAGCTGGGGCATTCCAGGCGTGTTTTTCACCATGCTGCTTTATGGCATTATTATGCAAAGCATGTGCAATTTGGGAGAAGAATTGTTTGGCAGTTATGAATTGGGTTGTGTAATCGTTTTTAACAGTTTGTTTCAACAATTGTGGCGGGGCAATAATTTTGAGTTTATGATCAATAACTTCTTTTACAGTGCCCTGATTATGATTGCACTTTGTAAGTTGTTAATCATGATGAAAATATTGATACCTAAATTTGCTGTAAAAAAGGAGCAATTTCTTAATTAGGCAAGATCTATTCGCTTCCAAGTAGTTCTATTAGGTATCACTGATTAATGAAAATTATACACATCACAGCTTCCTATAAGCCAGCGTACACCTACGGAGGCCCGATACAAAGTGTGGGAAAACTATGCGAGGCATTACAAAAAACTGTTGCAGAACATGGAGAGCCTGAGAATAGTATCATGGTTTTGACCACATCGGCTAATGGCAATCATGAGCTTAACGTGCAATCAGGTAAACCTGTTCTTGTTGATGACGTTTTAGTAACGTATTTCAAAAGATGGACTAAAGATCATAGCCATTTATCGCCAGGATTATTATGGAGATTATGGCGAGCGGTCAATCCTCAACCTGACAATGAAAAGATAATCATTCACATCCATGCATGGTGGAATCTCGTTTCTGTTTTAAGTTGCTTAATTGCCGTATTGCAGAAGATGACTATTGTTTTATCTCCCAGAGGAATGTTAACCTCCTATAGCCAAAATAATAGAAATTCAACTGCCAAGATCATCATTCATAAATTGATCGGAAAAAGACTGCTCGAAAAATGCCACATTCATGCAACCAGTGAGCAAGAAAAGCTAGAGATATTAAAAATTGTCAAACCTAAAAGTATTCATGTGATTGCCAATTTGGTAAATATTCCAAAAGCGGAAGAATGCAAATCTAAGAGTGTTGACAGCAATCTCTTCAAATTGATTTTCTTATCCCGTATTGAAGAAAAAAAGGGATTAGAATTTCTGTTTGATGTGTTAAGCCTCCTTGAATTCCCATGGAGTTTAACAATTGCTGGAGGCGGAGAAGAAACATATATAGAAAGTTTAAAGCTAAAAGCTAAAGTACTGGAGATTCAACAACAAATTGATTGGGTGGGGCCAATAGGTAACGAAAATAAGTTTGAACTGATGTCAGTACATGATTTATTTGTACTTACTTCGTTCAATGAGAACTTCGCAAATGTGGTTGTTGAAAGTTTAAGTGTCGGAACGCCTGTTTTAATTTCTAAACAGGTTGGATTATCAGATTATGTTCAACATAAGAATTTAGGCTGGGTTTGTGAGCTTACAACTCAAAGCACACTAAATCAACTGAATGCAAGTTATCTGGATTCAAATAAAAGAGAAATCATAAGAAATTCTGCTTCGACTGTTGTTAGGACCGATTTCAGCGATCAAGTCTTGGTAAGGAAATATTT
>SEDB01000490.1 GCA_004210715.1 Pedobacter sp. | reverse complement strand
CTGTTTGCCGCATAGTTGACATCAATATCCCAGGTAAGTTGTTTTTTAACGGGAGTAACACCCAATTGAACTTCTATACCTTTGTTGTTGATTTTTCCGGCGTTCAGTAATTTCGATCTGAATCCTGTACTTTGGCTTACGTCAACACTTAAAATCTGATCATAACTGTTTGTATTATATAAACTCACATCAAAACGAAGGCGCTTGTTAAATAGAACTGCCTCTGCTCCCAACTCGGATGATGTAGTGGTTTCTGGTTTCAAATCAGGATTTAGATCTGTAGTAGATGCCGTAAGTTGAGGATTGCTTCCAAACGGAGCGCTGAACGAAAAGGTGTTAATCAAACGGTAAGGATCAGCATCCTTACCAACTTTAGACCAACCCCCACGAATTTTGGCATAATCCAACACTTCACTTTTGATGTCAAAAGCTTCCGTCAACACCAAACTTCCATTAAATGATGGGTAGAAATAAGATCTGTTTTGTGCCGGCAATGTCGACGACCAGTCGTTACGGGCGGTTATGTTTGCAAAAAGATAATTTCTAAATCCAATTTGTGCCGATGCGTATCCACTGTACGATTTTAGTTTACTGTAATTATTAGAAGAAGTTAATGGATCTCTCGAATTACTTAAGGTATATAAACCTGCAACGGCAAGTCGTGGCGCACTCTGATCATTTTGTTCGATATATCTAGATCGGATATTCGTTCCAAGTAAAGCCTCTATACTGAAATCATCATTAAGCTGTTTGGTATAATTTAATGTTGCATCGGTATTATTTTCGTTTACGGTAAACGCACTTTCGCTGTAAGATCCAAATGGGGTTCCGTTGGTGCCATAAGCAATTCTTATTTTACGACGATCGTTATAATAATCTGTTCCTGAACGGAAATTAAAATTTAGCCCGTCAGTAATTTTATAATTCAAACCTATATTTCCAATAATTCTGTTTCGGTTTTGCGATACTGTATTTTCATAAGCCACCCAGTATGGATTACTGTAATAGCTGTTGTTCCAGTTAAAAGTGTTCCCGTTTTCGTCGAGATAGTTTTTCAACTGGTTAATATCAACCTGTCTTCCGAACCAGGTAAACTGAAGCATGGTACTCGTCGACCGTGAACCGCCCGTTCCAGGTAAATTATCTGACCCAAGTTTACTATAATTTGCGTTGGCCGTAAGGGTTAATTTCGGTGTAATTCTTAAAGTAGTGTTTAACGCGAATGAGTTTTTGTCTTGCCCGGAATTTGGCACCACGCCTACCTGTTTTAAGTTATTGTAAGATAAGCGATAATCGAATTTCTCTCCAGCATCTTCAACAGCAATACCATTAGAAAGTGAATAACCGGTTTCAAAAAAATCACGCACATTATCAGGGTTGGCTACAAATGGAACCGCTACTCCTTTCGAAAAAAACTGAGGAATTAATCTTCCATCCATTCTTGGTCCCCAACTTTCATCCACACCATCATTTGTACCGGCACCTTTGCCATCCACATAGCTGAATTTACCTTCAGATCCCTGACCAAAAACATCCTGATATTTCGGAAGGGTAAGTAAACTTTCAATAACGCCGTTAGAATTGAAGGTAACCCCTAAACCTTTTTTAGATTTTCCAGATTTGGTTTTGATAATGATTACACCAGCCGCCGCTCTCGATCCATACAATGCAGCCGCATTTGGTCCTTTAAGCACACTGATCGATTCGATGTCATTTGGGTTGATATCAGAAATTGTATTGGCGTAATCTCTTGCGCCAGCCGAATTGAGTTGCGAGTTATCTACTGGAATACCATCCAC
>SEDB01000489.1 GCA_004210715.1 Pedobacter sp. | reverse complement strand
GATAGTTTGCTTTTCGAGTTTGGCAATTTTGGTCAATTTTCGTCTTTCATCATTTGGGTTCTCATTGCTTTACTTGGTGTTTGTTATTTATCCTTTTGGGCGAAAAGTAAATTTTATAGAATGTAATTATGAAGAATACACTTTTAGTGCTTGCACTCTTTCTCGGTCAACTGACTGCATTTGCTCAAAGCAAACTAATTAAAGACATCGACTTTGATGGCAAAAAAGATACTGTTTACATCGACCAAAAGGCTTTGCAACTTGTATGCAGGTTATCTACGCAAAACTTTAAAAAGTTGACTAGCAAACATATTGAGATGTCTGGCGATAACAGCTACATTAAATCAACGCGGAATGGTTTTGAAATTAGCGTGAATTGGATGCGTTCTGGTTACGCTTGTCAGTTCAGGTACGAGAAAGCCGAGAAACGCATTCGATTGATTGGTATAACCGAGTATGCTTTCGGCAACGCCGCTAACGATGGCAGTGGCGAAGCGAGCGCAAACTTATTAACGGGCGATTATATTGGCAACTGGCATTATTTCGACCATTTGGCAAATAACGAAAAAGGCGAACTGGTTAAAATTCCAACCATTAAAACGAAGATGAAATTCAGCAAAATTTACCTGGAACAGTTTAGTGAGGAAAGCTATTTTTCTTATCAAACCCAGCTAGAGGATATTGTTGAAAAGCATAAAACTGCAGAAAAGAATAGGAGAGCTAAAAAATAAATCTGATGAAAACACTAAATGCGTTTCTTTTATTTTTTGTTTCGAACCTTTGTGTTGCACAACAAGGCCGGATTAATATTGATCTTGAGGAAACCGAATACGTGTATGCTACCGGCAAAACCTGTGCAAAGAAAACTGGTCAGCCTTTAAATGGTAATTATGCCATTAAATTTAACCGTTATCAAACCAATTACGAAACTTTTTTGGATGGTTTAAAAAACGGCGAATTCAAGGTTTTTAGAAATAAAAAATTATCCGAAAAGGGCATGTATCAAAATAACCTGAAAGAAAAAGAATGGCTTTATTACAATGAAGATGGCACCATTAAACGACGAAGTATTTTCGAAAGCGGTTTGCAGGAAGGCATAGAAATATTTTATGATAAAGGTCGAATAGAAAAAACATCAACATTTAGTAAAACCCATCTTCATGGTTGGCAAATCAAATATTCAGCTTCAGAAGCAAATGAAATTTTTGAAAAATCATTATATGCAAAAGGTCAAAAAGTTAAGCTTATCCGCTATAAAAACATAAACAATTTAAAATTTATCATCAGCGATAGCTTAGTTTACAATGACCTAAAACAATTGATATCGAAAAAATCGTTTGTTAACGATAGCCTCTTATTACAATATAAAATCAGTTATAATGTAATTATCAAAGATGCTTATCAGATCAATACCACAAAAATTGAAATAATTGACGAATACAATTCTAACATCGCCTACCTGTTGCCAGAGCGAGATCGATATGAAACACAGGTGAGACTTGATGAATTGCTAAACTACAAGTTTGCTTATTACACCGATGTTAAAAAGCCACGATTATTAGTTAGCGATTTAACCCGAAATGACTTTTATACTTCCACTTTTTATAGGTTATATAGAGATGTAAATAGATAAGAATTAAATAAATAACGGACAAATGCTGTTACCTCTCCCCATCATTTTATTTGTCGCTTTGCTCGTGTTTTCTATTAAAAAAGCAAAGCAAGAAGTGAATCTTAATAGACATGTGATAACCAGAAATGGTGTATTAATTCTATTCATAAGTTTAACGTTTTTAATACTTTACTTAATCGACGCTAGAAATGGCATGCTTGGTGCACTTTACATAAGTGCTTATTTTTCTATTGCTTGGATCTTATATTTGATAGTTGAAACTATTAGTTTATTTGTAATCAAACGGAATATATTGGCCAGAACCAACCTTGTAATATTAGCAATTATTGCATTTATTGTTGCCATGGGAGTTATTCAGCTCTCTTAAAATTATCAAAAATGATTTACGATGTAAACTATATGTAATTTGAAAAGTTGCTTCTCTAGCATATTAATTTGGGCACTCATGTTTATCATGATGGCCATTTTCACTTTGGTTGTTTCCAACCGATTTATAGTTCCGGCTGTGCCTGTTATTTTAGCACTTTTTGTTCTGTTTGTTACTAAAACGCAAAGAACACTCATCAAGAAAAAATCTACACCAATTTATGCGCTTAGCGAAGGTTTAGTTAAAATTGAGGGAACAATAAGTGCTCCAAAAACCTTCGAAACGCCATATTTTAAACAACAATGCATTGCCTATGTATATGAGGAGGGAAA
>SEDB01000100.1 GCA_004210715.1 Pedobacter sp. | reverse complement strand
ATGTTGTTTTTTGATACCAGCGCAGGCAACATCAACAAAATAGCACAACCTTTGTACAATCAAATCGCCGAAATCAAAACCAACAATAAAATTGAGGGCTGGATTATAGATTTACGTTTCAATACTGGTGGAAACTCCACACCAATGTTATTGTCACTATATGATTTACTTGGAAATAATAATGTTTGGGGTACGCTTAACGTGAACAAAAAACAGGATATTAAATACAAACTGAAGGATGGAAAATATATAGATGGCTCTAAAGATATGCCCTATATCAATCTAAGTGGCGCACTTCTCGATACTGCAAAGGTGGCTGTAATTACAGGAATAGTCACTGCCAGTTCAGGAGAGGTAACGGCATTGGCATTTAAAGGCAGAGCCAACACCATTTTTATCGGCGAACCTTCCTATGGTGCCACTACAGGAAACGTTTCATGGCCTTTACCTTTCAATATCACCATGGCTTTAACCACTTCTTACGATAGTGACAGAAATGGGAACTACCATGAAAAAATCATCCCTGATATTTTAGTTTCAAAGCAAGATAATTTTGATAACCTCCTTGCCGATCAAAATATTCAGGAGGCCATAAAATTTTTCAGCAAAAAGGAGTAAATATTAGGTTAGGCTATTCATAAAAAAACCTAGTTATCTAATTTCGAACAAATAACTACCAGCTGAAATATCCGTTTTATTTTGAATTAATTTTCCATTGAGATAAACTTCTTTCCCTTCAACAGCAGGTATTTCTACACTAGCGGTAGAGTTGGCCGGAACTTTAACTTCGTATTTTACTCCCTTTGCATTCTTTTTCCATGAGGATAAAATGGTACCGTAAGGACTTTCATGGCTTGCTGTAAAATGATCTAAACCTTCTACAAAGTGTGGCCTTAAGAGAATATTTTTAAAGCCAGGGTTCTTTTCATCAATTTTGATTCCTGCAATACCTTTAAAAAACCAACCTCCGATTTCGCCGAACATCATGTGGTTATCAGAAATATCTCTGGTTGCATTCATGTCCCAATTTTCGAGCAGTGTGGTTGCGCCGTTTACAATCCACCAGCCCCAACCCGGATAAGTATTTTGCGATGCTAATTTGTAGGCAGTTTCAGCCTGACCATTATCACTAAGCGCATTTAAAACTGCTTTAGCGCCCAAAACGCCAACATCAATATGCATACCATCGGCAGCCACACGTTTTGCCAGGTTTTCGGCTACTCTTTGACGAAATTCATCTTCAACAATATCCCATTGTAAAGCCATACTCAACTCTGTTTGAACACCAGAACCATAAATTCCAGTTTCAGCATTAAAAAACTTGGCATTTATTGCTTTTTTAATTTTATCGGCAAGTGCCCGATAAGTTAAATAATCATTTTGATTGTTAAATAATTTAGCTGTTTTGGCAAGGATATCAGCATCAACATAAAAATAAACCGACGAGGTATATTCAAGATTGGATGATGATTTAACAGGAACCCAATCTCCACGGCCGAAAGTGGTTAAGCCATCCTTACTGATACTATTTACATAATCTACATATTGCTTAATGTTTTTGTAATTGTCAGATAAAGCTTTGGAATCGCCATAAAACATATAAATATTCCAGGGAATGATGGCAATAGTACTGGTCCAATCCGTTCCATTTGCAGTTCCGTAACCCCATCCGCCTGTTGGGATAATATCTGGCAACACGCCGTTTGGTTGTTGCTCATCGCGATGATCGCCCATCCATTTTTCGTAAACGGTTATTGCGTCGAAATTATATAAACCTGTTTCAACAGCAAAATGTCCGTCGCCAGTCCAACCGTTTTTCTCTCTTTGCGGGCAATCCGTTGGGAAACCGAACAGATTGGAGAGATAAGAGTTATTCGTTGCCCACCAAATTTTATCGATCAATGGATTTGAAGATGCTAACTTTCCAATTGGAGGAACATCGCTGTGCATAAAATAGCCAGTTAAGCTTTTCTCCTGAAGTTTTACGGGATTACTGGCGGTAACTTCTACATAGCGAAATCCTTTGTAATTGAATAACGGCATGAATTCTTCTTCTCCATTTCCATTCAAAATAAATATATCGGTTTGAAAAGGGTCGGTATTATCTTTTGGGCGATAGTAAACATCAATATTTGATAAATCTGCCCTACCATTGGCATATAAACGTTCTGAATGTTTTAAACGAATAACAGTTCCCGCCGGACCAGATACTTTAATTTTACATACACCTGCAATGTTTCTACCTAAATCGAACAAGTAAGTTGTATCATTGAACTTGCGTAGTTTTTTTGTTGTTATTTCTTCTACGTTGCGAATCGGATGCATGTTTTGTGCCACGATATTTTTTGAAGGCGCCGCCCTCAGCGTAATATCTTTCCATTTAGCATCATCAAAATCAACTGTATTCCAGCCTTTTTGCTCCAGGCGGGCATCATAATGTTCAGCAGTGTAAATATTATTCGAGGTGATTGGGCTTAAACTTGTTTTCCAATCGCTGCCTGAAGTAATGATTTCGCTTGTGCCATCAGTATAGGTGATCCTTAAATCAAGGCAAAAAGTTGGTCTGGCTCTCCAGGGCGCCTTATCGAAGTTCCATACGGCCATGGCCTGGTGATTGTACCAGCCATTGCCCAGCAAAACACCCACAGCATTTTTTCCCTGTTGGAGATTTGATGTCACATCATAAGTAACATATAAATTTCTTCGATCAAAGCGAGTGTACATGGGATCAAGGCGGTGATTGCCCACTTTTTTGCCATTTAAATACAATTCATATAACCCTGAAGCCACAATGTAAGCCCTTGCAGATTTAACTTGCTTTCCCGTTTCGAAAACTTTTCTAAAATATGGTGCTGGACGAGTATTGATGTCATTTCTGTCGCTTATCCAGGTTCCTCTCCAATTTCCCATGCCCATCATCCCTGTTTCAAAACTTGAAATAGATGAAGAAATCAATTTATTATCTTTATCCCAAACCTCAACACGCCAAAAATATTTTGTGAATAGCATTAAAGCCCTACCATTATAGTTTACCAAATTATTGCCAGATGAAGTTTGACCAGAATCCCATTGAACATCCATCTTCCCTGATAAATTTAGGGAATCAGTTCCAACAATGATTCGATAAGCCTGCTGAACCGCACCTTTACGTTCGTCTTTCATCATCCATGATAATCGTGGATTTGGATTATCAATGCCGATAGGGCTTATTAAGTGCTCACACTTAAGTCCGATAATGCTACCTGCAAAAGCTAATTGAACTGTTAACGTTAAAATACAGATTAGTATTATTGACTTTAATAATTGTGGTTTAATCGAATTCATAAGGTTTATTATCGGCATTGTTTATTGTATCAATAATTGATCTCAAATTTAAAATATGAAATTTGAGAAACTCCATCTTTACATACCTGTTCCATTTAATCAGGTGATCACATTAATCGTTTTAGTTGAGTTCGAATATAAAAATTAATTCTCCCATCGGAAGACAAATTAAAATATCATTTATGATACTTATTCCATCCCGATAGCAATTATATCTTTTAAGAACATAAACGGTTTATGGGTATTATTTTCACTATCAAATAAAATGAGGCTTCATAATTTTAATAAAAATTGTGACACAAGCACTAATTTGTTAAATTGGCCTTGAAACCAAATAACTAACCTGTTTATGAAAAATTTAAATTTAGGCGCATTTTGCATGAGCCTAACCGTAAAAGATATCCACGCTTCGAAAGAATTTTACGAAAAACTCGGTTTTGTTGAAACCGGCGGCAACATTGACCATAATTGGATTGTACTCAGAAATGAAGATAAGGTAATCGGTTTGTTTCAAGGAATGTTTGAAAAAAACATGTTAACCTTTAATCCTGGATGGGACCAACAAGCCCAACCTACGGAAGAATTTACTGACGTTCGCGAAATTGCCGAACAACTCATTGCCAGTGGCCTGGAGCTAAACGAAAAACCGGTTGGCGAAAGTGGCCCTGCCTACATTACCTTAACTGATCCTGATGGAAATCCTGTATTGATCGATCAACACCGTTAATAATTAATTTTAAACCAAACAATAATGGCAACAACAAACACCTATTTAAATTTCAATGGAAATTGCGAAGAGGCATTCAACTTTTACAAATCTGTATTCGGCGGCGAATTCACTTACATCGGTCGATTTGGAGACATACCTGATAGTGATGAATATAAAGTTCCCGATGGCGATAAAGCCAAAGTAATGCATGTTTCATTACCAACTGGCGCAAACTTATGGTATTATATCTAAAGTTATAAGTTCATTACACAGTTTCCAATACTGGAAATTGCTTGTTCCACATTTCTTTATAAGCACCATTTTTACGAAGAAGTGCTTTATGTGTTCCCTCTTCCAACAACTCGCCCCGTCTTAATACCGCAATTTTATCGGCATTTACAACTGTACTCAACCGATGCGCAATCAAAATAATGGTTTTGCCACTTTTCCTAAGTACTGAAACGGCATGGTGAATGTATTCCTCAGAAGTGGAATCTAACGACGAAGTAGCTTCATCGAGGATTAAAATTTCTGGCTCGCGATACAACGCCCGGGCAATGGCCAGCCTTTGTCTTTGTCCGCCCGAAAGATTCGTGGCATTTTCACCTAAATAAGTTTGAAAACCTTGTGGCAAATGTTCAATAAAATCGAGAATATTGATCTGACCACAAATATCAATGATCTTTTTCATATCGGGTTCCATATCGCCAATGGCAATGTTATCAATCACATTTCCGGCAAAAAGATGTACATCCTGCGGCACTACTGCCACGAGTTTCCTTAAACTTTCATTCGTTAAATAGTTGATGTCAAATTTACCAATCATGATATTACCAGACTGTAATGGATAAATATTTTGAAGCAACGATAGCAAAGTTGTTTTACCAGACCCACTTTCGCCTACTATTGCGGTAATAGCGCCCTTTTTTACTTTTAAGCTAAAATCTTCAAAAACAGTAACCCGGGTCCCATACCTGAAATTCACATGCTTAAACTCGATATCACCAATCATATCTCGTGTAAGCTCGGTTCGGTTTTCGGTTTTCTCACGCTCCAAATCCATGATTTCAAAAAGCCTGTCGGCAGCAATCCGGGCATCTTGGAATACCTTGTTCATGCCAATTAAACTAATAACAGGACCAGTGAAATAACCTATAATGGCATAAAATGATAAGAGTTCGCCAGGCGTGATTAAATTTTGTAACACAAAACTAGCTCCTGCCCATAAGAGAATTACGGCAAATATACTGGACACGAAACTGCTTGCATTTCCGATCAAAAGTGAGTTTGTTCCAGAAGTGTAAACCGTTTTTAATAGTTCTATAAAGCGAATCTCTGTTTTGAGATTAGAAAAATTTTCGAGGCCAAATCGTTTGATCGTACTGACCGAATTTACTGATTCCACAAGCTGATTTTCCAAATCAGCACTTTTTTCCATTAATTTTCGCTGTGTACTTCTGTTTAATTTATTAGAAAAATAATAAATAATGGCATACAGTGGAACTACCGTGAGCATGATTAATGCCAGTTTCCAATAATAGGTAAACATTAAGGCAAATGAAAAGATCAGGATAAAAACGTTTACCGCGAAACCAATTAAAACATCGTTGATAAAAGCTCTGATTTTTACCGCATCATTCATCCTGGAAATGATTTCCCCCACCCTCATGGTATCAAAAAATTGCTGAGGAAGTTTTAAAAGGTGTTTGTAATAACCTAGAATCAGCCTTGCATCGATCTGTTGACCAGTTTTTATCGTCAAAAGTGTTTTTGCATAATTAATGAAAATCTGAAGAAGAATAATCACAATCATAACCGTTCCCATTAAATTTAACAGGTTGGTGTTGCCTTCTGGCAATACGTTATCAACTATCTTTTGGAGAAAAATGGAGGTTGATAATCCAAGGATAGTGTAGAAAATGGCACCAATCAATACTTGAATTAAAATGGATTTGTGAGGCAACAGAAGATAAATAAATCTTTTTTCGAGCGAAATTCTTTCTGTACCTGCGGTAAAATCATCGCCAGGAAGTAGCATCAATAACACGCCACTCCATTTTTGTCGAAATTCGCCATGAGTTAGTTTTAGCATTTCGCCATAAGCAGGGTCCATGATTTCTACATGCTCAGAATCAATGCGATAAATTACTACATAATGAGGCAGGTTATTTTGTATTACATGGGCAATAACAGGCAAAGGAATACTAAAAAGATTTTCGTATTCCGCTTTAACACCTTTGGCAGAAAAGCCCAACCTTCCGGCAGCTTCGATTAAGCCTAAAACATTTGTGCCCTTTTTATCTGTTGATGCATATTGTCTGATTCTGGCTATAGGCATATCCAGACCGTAATGAATCGCAATAGAGGCCAGGCAGGCTGCGCCACAATCGGTAACATCATGTTGCTTGATTATCGTTTTTTTCGCCTTTTTGTTGGACCCAATTTTTGCTGAGATATAATCTAAGAAGTTGCTTTTGAATTTCATATTTTACTTAAAGTTGCCTCTTTAGTTTCTGGAATAACATTTGGATTTAACCAATCATCGGCCTTATCATACAGGAGCTGAAATAGCGTTCTGCGTGTTACAAAAAACCGGGCTTGTAAAGTCATGCCTTTTTTTATTTTACCGACATAACCATTTTTAAGGTTCAGACTATTTTTATCGAGCAAACAGCGTACTTTGAAGAACGGTTGTGCACCATTCTGCATAAAAATATCATTCGAAATGGAGACAATTTTGCCAGTTGCCATTCCCCATTCATTGTAATTGTAAGCATCAATCTGGAATCTTGCTTTCGTTCCAATTTTCAGTAAGCCAATATCTTTTGGTGCCACATAAGTTTCCGCGATTAATCCTGAATCAGGAGAAATTTCCCCTAAAATTTCATTGGCAGAGATTGAACTCCCCGGCTGAATACCTTTAAGTTCCTGAACGGTTCCAGTTAGTGGCGCTTTTATGGTGTAAAATTCCTTTTCCTCATTATATTGCTTATCTCTGGTATCTAATTGCTGGTTTTGCAGTTTTAATTGATAAAGTTCCGTTTGCCATTTATTCCCCTGTTCTTCTCCAATTAAGGAAAGTTCATTGAAAACATTATCTTTTTTCAATTTCACTTCATCGTATTCAACAGCTGAAACCGCTTTCCTTTTAAACAGGTAATTGTAGCGATCAAAATTTTTAACTGCAAGCTGGTATCTTGCCTTAGCCTCGGTAACACGCTGCATAAATAAACTATACTGCTGACCATATACTCCTGATTTTAAAGGCAATCTTTGCGACCAGTCATTCCTTCGATAAGCATTGATGAGTAATCCTAAATCATGTAATTGAGCCTCAACATCCACCTGTTGAAACTGATTTAATGCATCCTGACTTTCTATGTTCTCTTTGCGAATGGTAAGCAAAACCTGACCAGCCTGTACATGCATGTTTTCCTTGATGAATAAAGAATCTACTCTGCCTGCAATGAGTGGCTTAATCTCGTTTCGTTCTGCAGTAGGCCTAAACAAGCCTGTACTTTTAACATTTACATCTACCCTAACTACAAACAAGGCAATAAAGGCAATTACAAGTGTAACCAGAAGAACCTGATATATTATTTTGGTATTTGAGTTATGCGAATGAAAATGATACTCTGCTGTATTTTCGATAACTTCTTTAGGAAATATATATTTTTCGCTATCCATATCAAATTTATATACGAAAAAGAAAGCATTTGGTTTTATAAAACAAAAAAGAACCAAACAAGTGGTTCTTTTCATGGTAGGTTTTTAATGGCCTAATTAATTTTTACCAGCCAAACCGAGATTGAGATCTATGTCGTTTCCAACGGAAATTTCGGTAACGCTATGCCTGTCGCCGTGATTTCGTTCAAACCTTAAACTCAATAAACTATCTGTAGTAAAAGCAATTGAAATGGAATTAGTAAAACCGCCACCATTAATTTCGAGCAGTTCTTCTTTTGATAAGTTTTTCATAAAATTTATATTTTAGTTAAACAAACAATCATGTTTCAATCGAACATTTAATAAACTCAGAATTGAGCAAAAAAGACCCGATTTTCATCGGGTCTTTTTTATAATTGGAATTTAAAATTCGAATTAACCAGTGATGCTTTTGAATAAACCTTCTAAGCTTCCACCAATGTTATTACCTAAAGAGAACGAGGTTTTACTCGATTCATCTCCGTCTTGTGTTTCATTTGAAAAAGATAATAAATTACCAATTCCAAGTGATCCTAATAATCCACCTGAACTAGCTGAATCATTACCACCTAATAAACCACCACCGTTGATTTCTTTCATTTCGTTTAAATTTAACTCTTGAAGTTTCATAACGTTCTTATTTTAATAATGCCTACTATGTTTGAGGTTTTCGGCTACTCCTTTTATAAACCACCACTTGTGCAGTGTTAATATAGAAACGAAACTAAACCGCTACAGGTTTTCGCAATAGCCTGATTTGCAACCACTAAAAAGAATAAGTTAAACGACTGAGTTGTTCCTTAAAATATAATATTTTCCAGCGGCAGGCGTTTATCGCAGCCGCACGAGAAGCTGCTAAACAAGGGAATATTGGTGTTATAACTATCAATGAAATAAAAGAAATTAAGGATAACTGGGGCAAACAGGCCACGCCACTATAATTTTCCAGATAGCATAAGGCCAGTTGCACCCGATTGATAAAATGGCATCAGCGTAAATTTGCTTTCCCTCATTTTATTGAAAACCTGCTTAATATATGGATAAACGAAATAGGCAATTTTGGTTGAAGCGATGCCAAATCCTGCGCCAGCTACCACATCACTAAACCAATGTTTGTTATTGTACATTCTAAGGGTACCAGTAGCCGTTGCAACAAAATAACCTGCATAACTGATCCAGGGATTTACATCTTTATATTCCTGGTGCAGAAATTCTGCCGCCATAAAAGCAGATGCGGTATGACCTGATGGAAAAGAGTTTGTACCCGATAAATCAGGTCGCATTCTGCCCAAACCCTGTTTTACAAAATGTGTTGAAGCGCCCATAATCGCTGCTGAAGTTAAATAAAGCATGGAGGCATCAAACAGATTATGCTTACCATTTATACCTGAAAGATTCAAAGCATAAACCGCAGCAGCAGGTGCAAACTGCATATAATCATCAACATGGGCTGCAAATAGCGGATGATCTTCCTGAAGCTCGTCTTTTGTGCTGAGATCCAGTTGTTTTAACGCACCATGATTATAAACAGCTGCAAAACCATAACCTATAAGTACAGTAGGAATGATGATTGATTTAACGCTAAATTTCTTTTTGGGTACAAGATAACCACCATACCATTGCCCCGATGAATCAGCAACAGTAGTGTTATTTAATGAATCGGTATTTTGAGCAAATGAGGGAAATGTTATCATGACATAAAGCAGCAATAAAAAACAAGTATTGTACACACCCGCTCTAACTCGATTTAACTGTGAAATCTTTTTCATCATTTTAATTTTCATCAAAACTAAAATGTAATTATGTAGGAATTCTGTAGTTGATAACGAGCTTAGAAAAGGATTGAAAAAGTATGCATTTCATCATGATCGTATGAAATTTCATATCCGTAAAGATTACAGATTTGTTTTGTAATGGCGAGACCCAATCCCATCCCTTCTGATTCACTTGATTTTGAAAAGCGTTCAAAAAGATTATCTTTTAATTCAAAATCCTTCCCGGTGTTTGAAATAACCAAAGCTGCTTCAGAAAGTTTAATTATTATTTTGCCTCCCTTAATATTGTGCCTTACCGCATTGCTAAAAAGATTATTTAACAAAATATCTGCTAAATAACGGCTCATGTGAACCGTTTTATGTCTTAAATCCAATTCCAAAATTAAATCCGCTTGCTCAAAAAGTTCTTGAAATTGCCTTAATTTTAAATCTATAATCAATTTTAAATTAATATCCTGCAAATCGGCGATCAGGTTGTTTTCAATTTTGGCCAGCAACAGCAGCGACTGATGCAACCGCGAAAGCTTGCCTGTGGCCTGGTAAATATCCTCCAAAATTGCACCTTGCTGAACGGTAAAAGTTTCTGTTTGTAATAAGGAATCGAGTTTTGAATTAATCACCGCCAAAGGTGTCATCATTTCATGTGACGCATTATCGGTGAAGGTTTTTAGCTCCTTATAATCTTGCCTAACCCGCGTGGCCATCGCATTTACCGAACCATTTAGCTCAATAAATTCATCTATTTTAGTAGGTTCTTCTGTTATGGTTTCCATTTTGCTCACCTCAAATGATTTCATTTTTTTAAGGATATTGTAAAAGGGTTGCCAAAGTCTGTTCAACAAAAAGCGGTTAATTACGAAAAGCGAAACCAGCAAAATCAGCGTTACAGCCAGGGTGATCAAAAGAATTACCCGAACCAAATCTTCTGATTCGACCCTTGATTTTGTAATGGTAATCAAAATGGTTTTACCCTTTAATTTAACTGTTGTAACTAATCTTCTTCCTGGTTCTTCTTCCTTATCTTTCGGGTTCAGGTAGTCGACATAACTAAATTCGCGAAATCCGGCTAAGCTATCGGGCGCTTCAGTGAAAGAAAGCTGTTGATCGATGTAACTTGCTGGCAGCGGCAGTTTTTGGTAAGTATGGGTATATTGTCTAATCTCGTCTTCTTCAACGGCTAAATCCTTATCCAGTTTATTTGTCAATATCAAATGAATAAAAAGATAATAAATTAACCCTGTGATCACCAGGATAATGAGCGAAGTGAGAATGTTGACCCGGTTATAGCGACTGGATAATTTCATATCTCGGTAAATTTATAGCCAATACCATATACAGATTTGATGTAATCTTTGCAGGCCGCCTCTGTAAGTTTCTTTTTTAGGTTTTTAACATGTGTGTAAATAAAATCAAAATCATCCGACAAATCCATTTCATCGCCCCAAAGATGCTCAGCCATTGCATTTTTGGTAACCACTTTATTTTTATTAGAGAGAAAATAAACCAGCAAATCAAATTCTTTTTTGGTTAAACTCACCAGCTTGTTGTTTACGGTTGTGGTCATGGCAAATACATCAACGTTAATTTCATTAAACCTGATCACGTTATCTCCGTCAAAATTTTTACGCCGTACAATGGCACTTACCCTGGCCTTTAATTCCGAAAGATGAAAAGGTTTTACCAGGTAATCATCAGCGCCAAGGTCGAGTCCTTCAAGTCTATCATCTAACGAATGGCGGGCTGAAATGATCAACACGCCATCTCGTTTATTCAGTTTTTTAAGTCGTGATAAAAGCTCCAGACCTTCGCCATCAGGTAGCCCTAAATCCAGCAGGATACAATCATAGTGGTAAAGTTCTATTTTTTGGATGGCAGAATGAAAATCAGGCGCATGTTCGCATATATTTCCCTCACCGGTAAAATAGGTTAATATGCTTTCATACAAAGCCTGCTCATCCTCAATGACCAAAATTTTCATCATGTAAAATAGTGATTTGTGCCTGATTTTATACAACATTAAAATTCAATTCTGTAGAAATCCTGTAGCCAGCAGAAACCACCAAAGCAAAACTTCAGAATTTCTACAGAATTGAAATCTAACTTCGTCCTTTCATCAATTACCCCTATCCAATTTTTAAAATGGCCAAGCTTAACCGATTCTTTAAGTCTAGATTTTCGCCTGTATTACTTGCAGTTTTGCTGCTTTGTTTAATTTCATTATTAACCAGAATAGTGCTCTTGTTATTTTCAAATCATGATCTCGATTGGACGGCAGCCAATATTTTGAAGATATTTTTGATCGGTTTTTTATATGATTTAGCGGCAGCATCGTTTGCTTCTATCCCACTAATTATCTACTTGTGGATTTTTCCATCAAAATGGTATCGTGAAAAAACCAATAGAATTTTAATTTTTATTTACTTTTTCATTGTCGTACTTACACTCATTTTCAATGCGATATCTGAATGGTTTTTTTGGGAAGAATTTTCTGTAAGGTATAATTTTATTGCCGTTGATTATCTGGTTTACACCACTGAGGTAATCGGTAATATTCGTCAGTCTTATCCAATCAATACGATATTGATTGTAATAGTTACTTTAACTTCTGGTGTTGTCTTTATGCTTAGAAAACAGATTTGGCCAGTAAATTATGTTGATTCAAAATTCAAAAGCAGAAGTTTAACCACACTAGTTTTACTCGTTATACCTGTGGTTGTTTATTTCGGCTTAAGCCACAAGTGGAAATACCAAAGTAGCAACCAATATGTCAATGAACTTTCGGGCAATGGCATGTACGATTTTGGTTTTGCCTTTTGGAATAACCAGCTGGATTACAACACTTTTTACAAGACACTTTCCCTCTCGAAAGTAGAATCCATCATCAAAAACATCTACAAACAAGAAACAAATGATGCCAATAAACATTACCGATATACCACAAGGATGGTGCTTCAAAAACAAACTGAAAATAAAATGAATGTGGTGCTCATCAGTGTTGAAAGTTTAAGTGCAGAATTTTTAGGCAGCTTTGGTAATACGCAGGGCATTACTCCAGAACTAGATGCGCTAGTAAAATCAGGAATGTTGTTCACGAATTTATATGCTTCAGGAACCCGAACGGTGAGGGGTTTGGAAGCATTATCCCTTTGCATCCCACCTACACCCGGCCAATCTATCGTAAAACGGCCAGACAATAAAAACCTGTTTACACTGGGTAGTATTTTTAGG
>SEDB01000099.1 GCA_004210715.1 Pedobacter sp. | reverse complement strand
CAAGTGATAAAATGTTTTGCTCGGTTGTAAGCCACGCCAATTTTTTTCAGCTGATCAATTCTCAGTTTTCCAAATTTGCGGGCCTGAACAATTTTCTGAGCAGACATTACGCCAATACCCGGAATGCGCAAAATCATTTTATAATCTGCTTTATTAATATCCACCGGAAAATGTTGCATATTTCTAATTGCCCAACTCAGCTTTGGGTCAATGTCTATATCCAGATTTGGGTTGGCATCATTTAGAATTTCCTGAACTTTGAAGCCATAAAAACGCATGAGCCAATCTGTTTGGTAAAGCCTGTTTTCTCTCAAAAGTGGTGGTTGAGTACCGAGAACAGGCATTCTTGTATCATTACTTATGGGAACATAACCCGAATAATAAACCCTCTTTAACGAAAAGTTTTTGTAAAAAGCGTTTGCCGTGTACATGATGTCCTTATCGCTTTCTGGTGTAGCGCCAATAACCATTTGTGTGCTTTGCCCTGCAGGAACAAATTTCGGAACATGCTTGATCAGTTTTTTATCTGCAGAAAACTGCGCAATATTTTTTTGAACAAAATCTAATGGCTTAATTACATCAGCATGATTTTTTTCGGGCGCCAGAAGCTTTAATCCTGCTTCAGTGGGCATTTCCAAATTAATGCTCATTCGATCGGCATAAAGTCCTGCTTCCTTTATTAATTCATCACTGGCACCAGGAATGGTTTTTAAATGAATGTATCCGTTATAATTCTGCTCCAAACGAAGTTTTTTACAAACCAACAAAAGGCGCTCCATTGTAAAATCGGCATTTTTGAAAATTCCAGAGCTTAAGAATAAACCTTCAATATAGTTTCTCCGGTAAAAATTCATGGTCAGTTCCACCACTTCATCAACAGTAAATGCAGCTCGCTTAACATCGTTACTTTTTCTTGAAACACAGAATAAACAATCGTAAATGCAGTGATTGGTCAGTAAAATTTTTAACAAGGAAACGCATCGTCCATCTTCGGTATAAGTATGGCAAATGCCAGAAGAATGGCTATCTCCGAGTCCCTTATTTTCATTTTTCCTGGTGCCGCCACTGGAGGAACATGAAACATCATATTTAGCGGCATCAGCAAGAATATTTAATTTTTCACGAATTCGATCGAATGACATAAGCAGATATTTACTAACAAATATAGCTCAAAAAGCTAATTATTTTAGCAAATATTTTTTGGAAACTTACTCTTAAAAGAAGTGGATTAACCTGCTGCAAAAATATTTTGCTTAACAATTTTGTAATTTTTGTGAACCTGAAGTTTTGATATTGTCTGGTTATCCTGAAAAACCCTTAGCTGCTTGAAAAATTCTTCGGCATCTTGCTCAAAATTTTCCTGCATGCTAAAATTAGCACAGAAAAGTGGTTTATTGAAACCCACAGCATAATAATAATCCCCATTTTGGTTGCTGAACTTTTCCTCAATAGAATAAATATCCTCCCAAATGGAATAAAAACTTCTTTTACTATAAAACAAGCTGCCCCTTTCGATGGTAAATTTTATTCCACGAGAATCACTCTGAACCTGGCAGGCAACAAAAATTTGGGTTTTGATAATCCATCTTAAAGCTAAAATCATAACCAGCAGAAAAGATGCGATTAGTGTAGAAATAATCCATAAAGGCGTATCAATTGGCAAACAAAATAGAACAAAAAACATCAGTAGTGCGCCAATTGAGGGCACACCAATAAACGCTGCAATAAGCACACTACATTTATGATATTTTAGTTGGAATGAGTTCATCTGTTTGGTAACACTAAATTACCGCCAGACAAACGACTTTCAAATACTTACTTATAGGTAATTGATACCGTAAAAATACGGTATTTTACTGCACTAAAGCTAGTTACCATCCCACTCGTTATAAAAATGATCTAAATAAAGTAACATAAAATCATGACGTTGTTGAGCCATTTCTTTTCCTGCGCTTGTATTCATCATATCTTTAAGCAACAATAATTTTTCATAGAAATGGTTAATGGTTGGAGCAGTGGTGTTTTTATAACTTTCTTTATTTAAATGTTGCTCTGGCTTTATTTCAGGATCGTAAAGTACACGGTTTTTAAACCCACCGTAAGTAAAGGCTCTGGCAATACCAATAGCCCCAATGGCATCTAATCGATCTGCATCCTGAACAATTTGCATCTCTTTTGAAGAAAATGAATTCTCGTCAAAACTATTTTTAAATGACATGTTTTGAATAATGAGCTTAACGTGGGTAATCACTTCATCATCAACTGAGATTGATTTAAGAAAATCGGCAGCCATTTTTGGCCCAATTTCTTCATCGCCATTATTAAATTTTGGATCGGCAATATCATGCAAAAGGGCAGCAAAAGCCACCACGAGTTCGTCGCCGTTTTCTTTTTGATTAATATTTTGAGCAGTTTTAAAAACACGTTCAATGTGAAACCAATCGTGACCAGCTTCGGCATTAGATAAAGTTTCTTTAACAAAAAGAATTGTTTTTTGGATAAACACCTGCATAGTTAATTTTTTTTCCAAATATATTGGAATTCTATGCAGTGTTTAAAAAAGAATATCAACAGCGGAAGTTATTAACTTACCGCTGTTGTTCTACTTTCATCATCAGCAATGATTTTAATTAAATCATTGTGGTTTAAGGTCATTAAATGAGTAACCTCAACTTCTAAAATTGCTGCTATTTGAAACAAACGATCAATAGTTAATTTACTATAGCCTAATTCAATTTTACTATAAGCATTTTGAGAAATTTTTAATTTTGCTGCCAAATAATCTTGAGTATAGTCTCTGTATTCTCTAATTTTTCTAATATTCCCGGCAACATTCTTCGTCTTTAAAGCCAATACATCTTCCATAAAAAAGGGATAATTTTTAAATGTTTCTATTATTTACGAAATTTTTGTCGAGTTAGATTTTATAGGAATATTCTGCAGTTTTTACAAAATGCGAAACGACAACATCATCACAGACAACAAATGATTAACCTAAAAGTTTATGAGATACCTAAAGTAAGAATGAAATGATAGGAGATAAGCAACGTAGATTTAAAGTGTAGAGATAAAGCACTAAAACAAAATAGGTTCTAAAAAGTCTTAATACTTTTCAGAACTTATTTATTTATTTGTTTGTTAAGCTGGCTCTTGATTTTCAATTAATGGAGCTCTTCTCGATCCATCATAAAGTTCGTATTCCAGCATTCTGCAATCGAGTTTACCATTATAAAATTCTATTTTTCTCGATGCTTTGAGTCCAATTTTCTTCGCCAAATCAGGATTTCCGGTAAAAATATATCCTGAATAGCCTTTGCATTTGGTTTTCATGAAATCGCCCATGCGCTTGTAGGTTAGCTCTAATTTACTGTGTACGCCTAAACGTTCGCCATATTCCGGGTTAAAAACCACAACGCCTTTGCCACCTTCAGGAACAGGTGTTAACTCGAAATCGCAAACTTCAAACTCAATAAAAGTATCTACGCCAGCAGTTTGGGCATTTCGTCGGGTAACCTCCACGGCATCTTCAGAAATATCAGAAGCTACAATTTTTAAATCAATGTTTTTAATAACCTGATCTTTCAAAATTCTTCTTTCGGCGAAAAACTCCTGTTCATCATAGCCCAAAATATGCATAAATGCATAATTCATCCGGTATAAACCAGGTGCACGATTAGTGGCAATTAAAGCCGCCTCAATGGCTAAAGTTCCAGAACCGCACATTGGATTAATGAAAGGAGATTTTTTATCCCAGTTGGTGGCATAAATTGCGCCAGAAGCCAAAGCTTCTAACATCGGTGCTTTACCAGGAATTTTACGATAACCGTGTTTTGCCAATGTTTCGCCCGATGTATCCATAAAAACATCTGCGTCAGCATCTTTCCAATATAAATGCACCACCGCTTTATTGGCATCAGAACCTGAATTAGGGCGAATGCCTTTCTTTTCTTTCATGCGATCAACAATGGCATCTTTAACCTTTAAATTGGCAAAAAGGGGTGTCGTAATATTTGGATTATCCACATTGGATGTTACCGAGAAATAACCAGCAAAATCGATTAATTCCTCCCACTCAATGTTCTTAATTTCGCTGTATAAATCATCGGGCGTAATTGCCTTAAAACTTTTAATGGCATATAAAATCTGACTGGCACAACGCAAGTTTAAATTCAGCTTAATGCACTCTGTAAGGGTAATATTTAGCTCAACACCTGTTGGAAAAGCTCTTTCTATTTTATAACCCAGAGCCGTAACTTCATCTTGTAAATACGGAGAAAGGCGCTTGTTGCAGGTAATAATTACCTTGCTTTTATTGTGGAAAACTTGCATCATAATATATGCGAAGTTATCAATAAAATTATAGAGATTTGATGTTTAGAGTACAATATTAGTATTAGTTATGGAAATTAAAGGAAAAGTACACGAAGTAGGTGCAACGCAGCAAGTAAGTGAAACGTTTAAAAAACGTGATTTAATAGTAGAATTTGCAGAAAATCCAACATACCCAGAATATATTCGTTTTGAGGCTTTACAAGATAAAACTGCATTATTAGATACATTTAAAGCGGGTGATGAGGTTGAGGTTTTCTTTAATTTACGTGGTCGCCCTTGGACAGATAAAACAGGAAAAACATCATATTTCAATAGTTTGGTAATTTGGAGAATCAATGCAATTGCAGCAGGTGCTACAGCAGCAGCTACACCAGCTTACGCAGCGCCGGTTGATGTGAGCAACACGCCAGGTGAAGATGATGATTTACCTTTCTAAATAAAGATTCTTTTTAAAGCAAACAATTTTGAACCATGCCGAGGCTTTTGCCTCGGCATTTTTTTTGAAATGATATCGTATTTCGCATACTAAGCAAAAAAGAGGTTTCATACATTTTTTACAATAAAATTATAAATGTATATTGCTGTGAAAACAAGTCCCGTCGTTGAATGCCTGATACTAAAATAAAGAGATACAGACTTTTAAAATGGATTGCTGCAATATCATTACTTATTCTTGCTTTGCTTGCGGGCACGGCTTGGTTTTTAAATGTAAAATCGCAACCAATATTAACTGATCGGATAAAAACACTTTTGTACAAGTCTACCGACAGTCTTTATAAAATCAGCTTCTCCAAAGTTTCAACTAATATTTTAACGGGTAGTGCTACCCTTTATAACGTAAAAATAACGCCAGATACGAATCGGTTTAATCAACTCATCGGGCTTAAGCGGGCGCCAAATAACCTTTATACTATTTCATTGAAAAAGCTTCAGGTTAAGCACTTTCATCCACTAACACTTTACAGGCATCAGAAACTGCAATTGGAAGAAGTCATTTTCGACCGGCCAGAAGTGGTGATGATGAATAAGCAATTCGAATTTAATGAGAATCGTCCTCCTAGGCCAGTAAAATCGCCTTACGGAATGATTTCCCAACACTTAAAAGAGTTTAGTATTAATAATATTCTCTTCAGAGATGCCAGTTTCAAATACATTAACAAAAATGTGTTAAATGCAGTTCCTTTTGCCATAGACGATTTAAACATCACTCTGAAAGATTTATTAGTAGATTCAACCTCAGCGGAAGATCCTGATCGATTTTATCTTTTAAAGGACATTATCATCAACTTGAAGGATTATAATTATGCCACACCTGATAAGATGTACAACATCAAGCTCAATCAACTTGATTTTAGCGCACTAACAGGAAACTTAAGAATAAATAAGTTTCAGGTTGAGCCCAAATACGATGAAATGACATTTGGAAAAGTTGCCGGTTATGCCAAGGATCGCTTTCAGGTGCAGATGACCGACATTTTACTGAATAAGATTGACCTTCCACTTTACATCAGCAAGCAGGAATTTAGAGCGAAGGAAATGACTATCGCTAATGGTTTCATCTCTGTTTTCAATGATAATAGCCTGAGCGCAAACTTTAAACCGACCGATAGTCTTGAGAATAGGGTGAAGCGATTTCCCCATCAGTTACTCCAGGCTATGAGTGCTCCTGTTTTGATTCAGAAAATCAAGTTAAAAGATGTGAATGTAAGTTACGCCATATATAATCCTGAAAGCCAGCAAAGGGGTAGAATATCTTTTGAACACACTTCCGGAACTTTTAAAAATGTAACCAACCTAACCAAAATAAAGGCAATTAATCCATTTATGGAAGTTGATTTAAAGACTTATTTATTGGGGCAGGGGCAACTAGATTTAAACTTCAATTTTGACCTCATTGATAAAAACGGCGCTTTCACATACAAAGGGCAGCTCCACACTTTTAATGCGAGGGTACTTAATCAAATTACAAAGCCATTGGGCTTGGTTCGCATTAACAGAGGTGTGGTAGATAAGCTTCGTTTTGATTTTAAAGCGAATAATGATGGCGCAAAGGGCAAGGTAGATTTTTATTATTATGACTTATCGGTTGCGTTGATGAAAAATGATCCTGATAAAGATCATCTGGTTACCCGTGGACTATTGTCGATATTGGCAAATGCTTTAGTTATCAATTCAGAAAACCCAAATTCGGATGGTAAATTCACTTCTTCTAATGTAACCTACAGCCGCATCAACAACACCTCTTTCTTTAATTTGATTTGGAAAAGTTTATTCATCGGGATTAAAAACAGCGTTGGCATTACCGAACAGAAACAACAGGAGATTAAAAAGCACATTAAAAATTTTGAAGAGATGCAGGAAAACCACCGCATTAGAAAACAGAAAAGAATGAAACGCAGGCAACAGCGTGAGCTGGAACAAGCACGAAACGCAAGACGTTGATACCAAAATCTGTAACCTTTTCTTACCTTTAAGATCTAAACCAAAATTAAACTCATGATTATCGCAATTATTCTCATCGCTATTTTCCTATTTGGCATTTTCTTTTACAATTCCTTAATTGGGAAGAAAAATCAGGTAACCAATGCATTCTCAGCCATTGATGTTATGCTTAAAAAACGCTTCGATTTAATTCCAAATCTAGTTGAAGTGGTTAAGCAATACACCAATTACGAATCGGAAACACTCTCGAAAATTGTTGAGCTTAGAACAAAAGCAACTTCAGGAAACCTGAGCGACACAGAAAAAGCCCAAATTGACAGTCAGCTGAGTTCGAGCGTGAAGGGCTTAATGGTTAACGTTGAAAATTATCCTGATTTGAAGGCCAATAGCAACTTTATAAATCTACAATCTACCTGGACAGAAAGTGAAGAGCAAATTGCAGCTGCCAGACGCAGTTATAATGCTGCCGTTACAGATTACAATAATTCTATCATGATGTTTCCCGGCAATTTATTCGCTGGCGCCTTGAATTTTCATCCGATGCCTGTATTGGAAACCGCAGCAGAAGAACGTAAAAACATCAGCGCAAAGGATCTTTTTAATAGCTAATGCAGTTTTTTAGTTTAGAAGGCAATGTGGCACTACAAAATGTATTGACCGCAATGGAGGTAGAACGGCAAAAAATTGCTTCAACTCAAAAGAAAGGATATTTTCTTATTGGCGGTGGAATTATTTTAGCCATTATCGGAATTGTTTTAGGTTTCCCTGAACCGGCAATTGTACTTGGTTTGATCCCAATCATTTATGGTGGAATTGTATTTTACAAAATTGGCGACGAATTAAAGGCCTACAAAGAAGCGTACAAACGGGATGTGATTGGCGAGGCACTGCGTTTTTTAGATGCGAGTTTAGCCATCGACCCTTACCGTGGAATTTTAGCGCAGGAATTTATTTATTCTCAGCTTTTCTCACAAGATCCAGATCGTTATAAAACTGAGGATTTGGTAAGTGGAAAAGCAGACAAAACAAGTTTCTACTTTGCTGAAGTACATGCAGAATACAAAACCGTTACGCAAACGAAAAATGGCACTCGAACGGAGTGGCATGATATATTCAAAGGAATTATTTTTGCTGCAGACTTTAACAAAAATTTTAACGGGGCAACCATCGTTAGGCCAAAAGATTTTGGTAGCGCATTAGGCGCCTGGTTTTCGAAAAATTTATTCTCTTTTAGCAATAAAGATGTGATTAAACTGGAGAATGTTGATTTTGATAAAGCCTTTATCACTTATGGAACCGATCAGGTAGAATCTCGGTATTTGCTCACACCGGCCATGATGGAGCGGATATTAAGATTAAACAATAATTCAAAATATTCAATTTCGCTATCATTCATTGAATCGAGAATGTACATTGCGTTTCCGCTGAACAGAAACTAACGATTTTCTCTAACGCTTCAATATCAAAAGGTTTAGACAGATAACTATCTGCCCCAGCTTCATCAGCAAGCGCTGAAATATCGTTGTTCGCAGAAAAATAAATAACAGGAATGTGCTTTAACACGGGGTTGTTCTTAATGGCTTTTGTCGCCTGAATTCCACCCAAGTCTGGTAGCCAGTTGTCCATGAAAATAATGTCTGGCATGTAAGCCGAAACCTGGTTTTCAATGTCGTTCGCAGTTTCCGACGTTCTAATCTCATAACCTGCGTCCTCCAGTATGAAGGTGCACAAATCTAAAATATCTCTATTATCATCAAAAACAAACACTTTTTTTGCTTCAGCCATACATTTATCTCCCAAAAGGCAACCTATTATTATCTAATTAACTTGTTTATAAATTCAGCCATTTCAAAACTATCCAAAATAGTGTGCGGTTTTACATTATTAACCGCTTGCTGAGGCATATAGGGCATAATTGCCGTATTTGGATTTTGTATAACCACAAAACCGCCTAAATTGTTTACCGTTTTTAATCCTTCTACCCCATCTGCATTTGAACCAGATAATAGTATGCAAACGAGCCCGTTTTTAAATACCTCAGCGGCAGACTGAAAGGTAACATCAATGGAGGGTCTTGAATAATTTATTTTTTCAGAATAATCTAGCGAGATCGTTTTATCATCTTCAATTAGCAAATGGTAATCAGCAGGTGTAATGTAAACGTTTCCTGCTAAAACCGGTTCTTTCTCTTCTGCTTCCCTCACTTTTAAACCCGTTCTGCTTTGCAGTAAATCGGTTAGTAGAGAGTCATTTCCTGACTTTCGGTGCGTAACCAGAATAATTGGAAAGTTAATTTCTTTCTTCAAATCGGGGAAGATTTCCAAAAGCACATCTAAACTCCCAGCAGATCCACCGATAATTAAAGCGCTACATTTTTCGGGTGTTAAAGCTTGCGCCATATCTTCTCTAATTTAAGGCGTTTAAATTGCTTCGCTCCAGGCCAAAAATCCAAACTTTCTTTGCTTCCTAGCGCTAAATAACCAAGCTTATCAAGGCTGTTATCAAAAAGATGAAAAACTTTATGTTGTAATTCTTTGTCAAAGTAAATAAGCACGTTTCTACATAATATGAGTTGAAACTCATTAAATGAATGATCGGAAACCAAATTGTGTGTAGAGAAAATCATTTTCTCGTTTAATGAATCATCAAATTTTGCTAAAGAATAATTTGCAGAATAATAGGAAGAGAAATCCTTAATGCCGCCAGAATTGACATAATTTTCAGAGTATCCTTTTAAGTAGTTCAAAGGAAACAGCCCTTTTTTTGCTTTTTCTAAAACGGATGGGTTGATGTCTGTTGCATAAATGAGCGATTTTTGCAATAGGTTTAATTCCTTTAGTAATATGGCTAAAGAATAGGCTTCTTCTCCTGTAGAACACCCTGCTACCCAAATTCTAATAAACGGATAAGTACCCAATACTGGTAGAACATCATTTCTTAACGATTTGTAAAAGCTGGGATCGCGAAACATTTCAGTAACGTTTACCGTAATCTCCTCTAAAAATCGTTTAAAATATTGCTTGTCGCTTTTAACTGTGTACCTAAATTCAGCGAAGCTAACGAAGTTATCCAAAGTATACAACCTGGTAATTCTACGCTTTATTGATGCGTGAGAATATTCCAGAAAATCATATCCATGCGCTTCAAGTACATCACTTAATAATGTTTCAATCTGCTCGTTATTTATTGCTTCACTTATCACCTAATTTGTTACTTCATTTATTTGCACTAACAATTCATCCACATTTATTGGTTTCGAAACATATCCTGATGCACCTGCTGCAAGACACCGCTCTTTATCGCCAACCATTGCTTGCGCAGTAACGGCAAGAACAGGAATATTTTGCATTTTTTCTGATTTTTTCATTGCCGCAATAGCTTGATAACCGTCCATATCGGGCATCATCATATCCATCAAAACAACTGAAACATCATTTTCTTCAATGATGGAAAAACCTTCACGAGCACTTGTAGCAGACAAACAACCGAAACCTTTGGCCTTTAAAACAGCTTTTAAAGCGAAAATGTTTCTATTATCATCATCAATAATGAGAATTAATTTTTGAGGCATAAAATATTTAAATGGGTTTAAGCTTTATAATGATTTTCGTACAACCAAACTCGAAGTAAAGAAACCAATTGATCCATATCAACCGGTTTGCTAATATAATCTGAAGCACCTGCGGCAATACATTTTTCGCGATCGCCCATCATGGCTTTGGCAGTAACAGCTAAAATAGGCAAATTGCGATATTTTATATCCTGCCTGATGGCTGTTGTTGTTTCGTAACCATCCAGTTCCGGCATCATCATATCCATTAAAACGACATCAACCTGAGGGTTTTCGTTTAACAATTTCAATGCTTCCTTGCCATCTGTAGCCGCAAGAACCTTCATTTGATGTTGCTCTAACATTTTAGTTAAGGAGAATATATTCCGAACATCGTCATCAGCAACCAATACGGTTTTGCCTTTCAATACATCCTGAAGTTCAGAGAATCCTTTTGGCGCTTTAGTTTTTTCTCGGCTCTTTTCTTCCACAAGGTGTAAGAATAATCCTGCTTCATCTAAAATACGTTGATAAGAATGGGCTGTTTTAACCACGATCGAGTCTGCATACTGCTTAATTCTGTTCTCCTCTCCTTTCGAAAGATTTTTTCCTGTGAAAATGATGATCGGTAAATTTTCCAAACCTGGCGTTTTTTTAACTACTTCCAAGGTATCGTATGCATGTTTATCAGGGATGCCCATATCCAAAATCACACAATTTACATCAGGCTTGTGCAAAGCAGAAACACCTTCACTTACCTGATTCACGATCTCGGTTTGAATATTAAAGTTACTTAAGAAATAACTCAAAGCTTTGGCGTGCTGTTCGTTTTCTTCCACAATTAAAACCTTCTTGGGATGTCTGCTTAAGGCATGTTCCAACTTAGAAAAGATTTCTTGCATGTGCTCAAAGGCGAAAGGTTTATTGATAAAATCAACTGCTCCTTTTAATAAACTCTCCTTTTTTACCTGCAGGGATGACATGATGTGAACAGGAATCGGACGTGTGCTTGGATCAGATTTTAGCTCTTCCATTACCTGCCAGCCATCTTTAATTGGCAATTGAATATCCAATAAAATAGCTACAGGTTTGTAAGCTTTCGCCATTTCAATACCTACATCTCCACGAACGGCAACCAACCCTTTATAATTGCGTTTTCTGGTAAAATCAAGTAAGGTCTTTGCAAATGGCGTATCATCCTCCACAATTAAAATTACTTTATCATCAGGCAAAATGTTATCACGATCATCTTCTATTTCCTGTGGTATATTGCTAACTGTTAAATGACTTATTTTTAAAGGTTCAACAGCTATTGGAGTTGGTTTTGGAAATATATCCTTAACATCGTCAAAGCCTTTGTTTTTATCGATAGGCAAAGTTAATATGAAAGTACTTCCCTCATTCTCTTTACTTTTTAAATCGATGTAACCACCCAAAAGCTTAGCTAATTCTCTGCTGATGGACAAACCTAATCCGGTTCCACCAAATTTACGCCTGGTCGATCCATCGGCCTGTTGAAAAGCTTCGAATACCATTCCCTGCTTTTCAGGTGCAATGCCTACACCAGTATCGGTTACGCTAAAAACAAGTGCATTAAGCTTTTCATTTTTCTCAATATTTAACTTCACTGACCCGATTGATGTAAACTTAATCGCATTTGACAACAGGTTTTTCAAAATCTGCTCCAACCGCATTTTATCTGTATGGAAATATTCCGGTACATCAGCTGTTTTATCAATAACCAGTTCTAAAGTTTTTTCTTTAGCAAGAGGATTGAACAACGAGCGCATGTTCAATGCAATATCATCAACTTTTACATTTGATCGATCGAGCTCCATTTTGCCTGCTTCGATTTTTGAAAGATCTAAAATCTCATCAATTAAACTTAACAAACCTTGCCCGGAGCTTTGAATCACTTCTGCATATTCCTGGTGCTCGCGATCCATGGCCTCATTTTCAGCCATTAACCTGGATAACAATAATATAGAATTTAATGGCGTACGCAACTCATGAGACATGTTTGCCAAAAACTCTGATTTATATCTTGTGCTTAATTCTAAAGCCTCGGCTTTCTGTTGTATTTCAACATTTCGCTCTTCAATCAGCTCATTTTTCTCTTCCAGCAAACTGCTTCGTTCTTCCAGTTC
>SEDB01000488.1 GCA_004210715.1 Pedobacter sp. | reverse complement strand
AAATAGGGGTAATTTTCTAAAAATTTGGCAAAAACGCTTTTAAACCATACTTTTAAGGTGTCACAACCAAATTAACCAATTATTCCCTATGTTGCTTAATTCCTTTAAAAACTTGCTATTGGCAATCATATTTTTAGGAACAACGTTTTCTGCAAAAACGCAACAACCAATTTTGTTTGATCATCTAGGTGTAGAAAAAGGATTATCTCAAACTTCTGTACTTTCCATCACCCAGGATAAAAATGGTTTGATGTGGTTTGGTACCCGTTATGGGTTAAACCGCTATGATGGCCATCATATTAAAATCTACCAATATTCAGAAACCGATAGTACTTCCCTTTCCAATAATTATGTAACCTCTTTATTTTCCGATTCTAAGAAAAAACTGTGGATCGGAACCAGTGTTGGATTAAACATTTATGATGAAAAAAGTGATGCTTTCAAAAGGATTGTTAGCCAGTCTAAAAATCCAAATGGTTTGAGCAGCCATGTAATCAATTGTTTCACTGAAGACAGGAAGGGGAATATTTGGATTGGAACCTTGAATGGATTGAATCTTTTAAAAAATGGTCAGCTATCAAACATCACAAAATTTTTCAATAACAAAAATGGCGATGGCCCTTTTCATAACATACGATCAGTTAAGGCAGATCAGCAGGGAAATATTTGGATAGGTACATCAAACGGACTACTTAAAATGAGGCTGATTAACGGCCAGTATCAAACCACTGTTTTTCAAAACAACGGAAAGCCTGGCGACATCAGTGCGAATTATATATCGAACATCACGGAAGATAAAAACGGTAAAATCTGGGTAAGCACACAGAGTAACGGATTAAACTTATTTGATCCTTCAACAGATAAATTCAAGCATTTTACCTATTCAGCGGCGAATAAAAATACAATTGTAAGCAATACGATTAGGAACATGGTGGTAGATGATGCCGGTAAGTTGTGGATTGGGACACTGAATGGGATTAGCATTATGGATACCCAAAAATTCACGTGCCAAAATTTGCAGTTCGACCCAGACAATAATAAAAGTTTGAATCAAAACTCCGTACACAAGTTGTACAAGGATAAAAATGGCTCGATATGGGTGGGCACTTACTTTGGCGGCATCAACATCAATTATCCGTACACTACTGCTTTTACCGTTCACAATAGAAGCCGTAGCAACTCCAGCATTAATAATAATGTAATCAGTGGTTTTGCAGAAGACGACAACAAAAATTTATGGATTGGGACCGAAGGTGGCGGGATAAATCTTTATAACAAAGCCACTCAAAAATTTATCGCCTATCAAAATACCGGAAACGCCAACGCCTTAAAGTCAAATCTGGTTAAAACGGTGTATTTTGCCAGCGATGGAAAATTATATATCGGAACGCATTCTGGTGGCTTAAATGTTTACGACCCAAAAACTGAGCGTTTCAAAAACTTTAATTTCAGTAATCGAAATGAAGATGTACCCGATGAAATCAGCGCCATCGTTGAAAATCAATCGCACCGTTTAATTGTCGCCACGCAACGGAATGGAATTAAAATTTCCAATCCGGAGAAAACGGAATTTAAAGACTTTAAGCTTCCGGTTTCTATCCCAAATTCGGCCAAGGTAAAAGCGTTGATGGTGAGCGGATCCAAGACCTATTTTGGTACCACAAATGGCTTTTTGATTTACGATGAAAATGGTAATAAGTTTTACACCGCACTTGATCGTGAATCAAATCATGCACTTAATTACTATGTAAACTGCATATCAAAAACCAAAACTAACGAGATTTTTATCGGCACCTATAACAGCGGATTATT
>SEDB01000487.1 GCA_004210715.1 Pedobacter sp. | reverse complement strand
TGGTAAGCAAAATGAATAGTAGAATGATCACGATTATTGCCACAGAAAATAGCGTAGCTAAGCCCATCACTGTGTTTTTTACATAGCCTTTGTCGAGCTCAAAAAGATCCATGATGTGCCTGGCTTCCTGAACGACGTATATGAAAAATACGATCATCAAGGTTAAACTTTGCCCGTACTTGGCTGTTAAGCCTGTTTTTAGTAACGTTAATGCACTTATTTTTAAAAGGGTTGTTTCATCTGCAAATGGAATATTTGGTTCGATCAAAAAGCTATTATCTTCCAGGCCTGCATGTCTATTCAGTAAATGTTCTTTTAAGTTATAAGCCGATTGCTCATCAATTGCATAAATAACCACTTCTTCTCCGCTGGCGCCAGCGGTGTCAATCTTTAAGCCATATACACCAATAATTTTCTGCAGAACATTCTGGTTAATGTTAACCTGCTGTATTTTATCAAGTTGAATGATAATCTGATCATAGTTTAAAATGCCTTTGTTCACCACAAACTCTTGCTTTTCCTTATTTAAGTAAAAGGTGAACTTGCGGTACCACAGGTAAGATATAATAATTGCAATTACTAAAAGGGCCAGGGGGCCTATGATGAGATAGTGTTTGTTTTCTGAAGGTTTTAAAAACGCGATAATTATTGGGATTATTAGCGCTTTTAGAACTTTGAAAGAGCCATGTGCAACGATAATAATAATACCAGCAGCAGATTGCCGTTGTGGTTTGCTAAAATCGCTATTCATTAGAATTCGTTTTCAGTTTCAATTATTTCTATCAAATCGAGCTTGTTCAAAATCAAATCTCGTATATTTTTAGCTTCTTCAATAGGAATTCCATGAATTTTTAAATGGCCGCTAACGCCGTCTGCAGTAAAAATTTGTAAAGAACCTAGTTTAAATATTCTGGAGAAAATACTCTCATTTAGCTCGATATGTTGAATCCTGTTAAGTGGTACAATCGTTGTTGATTCGGCAATGATACCATCCTTATAAATTACATCTTTAGTCCTTACAGCATATCCACGTTTCTTAAAACTTGCCCAAAATATTAAAAAGAAGATGATAAATAGTGATATGTAAACTGATAATATTAAAATGAAATATGATTTAACTTCCTCATCAAAAAATAAAAATAAACCTGCTATGATTCCGATTAAAAAAAAGCTAATAACCAAATTGATGCAGATAATTTTCCAGTAATCTGGATGTGGTTTTTTTAATGTAATCTCCTCGAATTTTGGCAATGACTCGATGTCAATCGCTTCATTTGTGAAATGTTCAGTAGGCATGATCTAAGATATAAACTGATTAACTGCTCTTTGAGACATTTTTTGATATCATTTGTTACCTCGCAACAATAAACTTTTTTGCTGCATTGTACTGGCCAGACTCGGATGTTAACTTGAAAAAGTAAATTCCTGGTACAAATGTCGATGTATTGATCTCCAAGGTGTGTTTGCCTGTGTTCAAATATTCGTTTACTACTGTTTTAACAAGCCTTCCCATCATGTCGTAAACTTGTATAGTTAGTTTATCAGCTTCTGGCAACACCACATCAAGGTAGGTTTGCGTTCCGGCCGGGTTTGGATAGTTTTGAGAAACTACGAACATCAAAAACCTATCAAATATAGCCTTGTTTATAGAATCAAAAATTACGTAACTAATCAATCGATATCCTCTGGCATTGGGGTGAAATGGATCCTGATATAAACTAAAATCACGTCTCATGGCCGCATTAACATCAGCTAAATAGATTTTGTATTCAGTAACCAATCTTCTGTAAATTACATTAAGCGATCTGATGGTATT
>SEDB01000098.1 GCA_004210715.1 Pedobacter sp. | reverse complement strand
AACTAATTTCTATTTATAATTGTTGCTGTTGCCTGTACCGTTGGCATAATCAGCATATCGTTGATATTTACATGTTTTGGGCGACTTACCACATACCAAATGGCATCAGCAATATCATCCGCAATTAATGGCTCTAAATTTTCGTAAACTTTTTTTGCTCGCTCTTCATCTCCTTTAAAGCGAACTACAGAAAATTCAGTCTCTACCATTCCTGGATTAATCTCTGTAACCTTAATTCCGTGAGGCAACAAGTCAATTCTCATGCCTTTACTCAATGCATCAACGGCATGTTTACTAGCACAATATACGTTTCCGTTTGGATAAACTTCTTTTCCTGCAATTGAACCGATATTAACAATATGGCCAGATTGATGAGGAATCATCCAATTGGTAACAATTTTGGTAACATAAAGCAAACCTTTAACATTGGTATCAATCATGGTGTCCCAGTCATTGGTATTTCCTTTATCGATTGGATCCAAGCCTTGACTTAAACCCGCATTATTGACCAAAACATCAACTTTTTTCCATTCTGGAGGTAAAATCTCTAGCGCAGCTGATAAATTTTCTTTATCGCGAACATCAGCTAAAACCTGTTTAATTTCGATTGCATACTTATCTGCCAAGTGATGCGAGAGCTTTGCGAGTCTATCTTCACGACGGGCAAGAAGAATTAAATGATAACCTTGCTGAGCAAATATATGTGCAGTAGCCTCGCCTATACCAGAGGTTGCGCCTGTAATTAATGCAATTTTCGACATATAATGAATAATTAGGCCTTAGTAAACCAAACCTGCAGGGATTGCAGATGATTTACACAGGCAAGCAAAGGTAAGTTTTTTTGAATTGTACAGCTATTGAAAAATCAAACTGAATGTTAATTGACGTAATTTTAACTTATCAATTGGGTTTGCAAATACCGTGTTATCGTGCTGTAGCAAATCATTGGTAGAATAAGATAGTTTTACTTCAGGAGACATTTTGAAATACTCAAAATAAAGATCGAAACCTATTCCAGTTTCATAAGAAAGATAATTACGCTTGTTTTTGAGAAACTTGTTGATCGGAGTTTCTCCTTCATCGAAAAACTTTTTCTTTGATGCAATGTCTATCGAATATTTTGCACCACCTAACCAGTAAGCACGAAAATTATTCATTCGGTTTGATTTTACCTTTATACCCACGGGAAATTCAAACATAGTGGCCTGAACCTTTTTGTCGACCACAGTTTGAAAATTTTTAGTTTGACCGTTACCAACGTCAACTGATTCTGTTGGAAGGTACTCATAGGTTACGACGCGATCACTAAAAATTAATGATGGTGTTGCCCGTATATCAAAGTTTTCGGCAATCCTTCTATTCATTACAAAGCCTAAACCAAAACCTTGAGAAGGCTTGCTTGAAATAGAATAAAGGCTATTGGTTACCAATTGCGCACCAGGTGTCTGCTGATAGGAAACGTCCAACGTATTAGGAACATCATAAAAAGGCAATCGCCAATTATCGTTTTTCAGAATTTCAACTTTATCCATTAAAGCAGTAAAATCTTTTCCATCAGGGAAAGCTGCAACCGATTCTGGTAAATAAGTATAGGCTCTTGCATCTTTAGAAAAAAGTTTCCCGAAGAATGGCGTAACACGTAAAAAGTAAAAATTATATAATTGCTTAACAGGAAAAACACGAGGTTTTGAGAACTCTAAAACAACCATTTTGCCGTTCGGTTTTAGCACACGGTACATGTCTGCCAAACCTTTTTCAAGGTTTTCGAAATTACGAACACCGTAAGCACAAGTAATGGCATCAAAAGTATGATCCTCAAAATGCAGCCCCTCAGAATCGCCAACCTGAACTGTAAAAACTTCATTCAAGCTGCGCTCATTAATTTTTTTCTTAGCCACTTCCAGCATTCCCTCTGAAATATCAACTCCGATCACTTTCTCTGGATGAAGTTTTTTAATTGCCTCGAAAGCAAAATCGCCAGTTCCTGTAGCTACGTCAAGCAGATTTCTTGGTTGGATAGAAACCAATTCCTTGATTGCCATTTTACGCCAAAGCACATCAATCCCTAAAGAAAGAAAGTGATTTAAGAAATCGTAAGTGCCCGAAATGTTGTTGAACATGGTTGCAACCTGCTCTTTTTTGGTTGCATCTTCTACTTGATATGGAGTAATATTCTGATTCATGATGTACGGCAAAGATAGGGAAAAAGTCGGGAGTGTTTAGTTAGCAGTAGGAAGTCTGTAACACCAAAACTCATTCAGAAATATAAAGTTTACATTTCCACGAGAATATGTAATTTAGACTATAGACATCCGACTTCGGACTTCCGACTCAAAACCCTACCTTTGCACAATGGTTATCAAAACGGCAACATTTGTTTGCAGCAACACCCAAATTTCGGCTTTACCAGCACCATTAATGCCTGAGTATGCTTTTATTGGTCGCTCTAACGTGGGCAAGTCTTCTTTAATTAACATGTTGGTTAATCAGCATGGATTGGCAAAAACTTCTCAACGCCCAGGGAAAACGCAACTTATTAATCACTTTTTAATTAATGAGAAATGGTACATTGTTGATTTACCTGGCTACGGCTATGCAAAGGTTTCAAAAACCAGCAGAGAGAAATGGGAGAAATTTATTCGTGCCTACATCACTAAAAGAGAAAGCTTACAATGCGTTTTCGTTTTGATTGACAGCCGTTTAGAACCACAGCAAATTGACATTGAGTTTTGCTATTGGTTAGGCGAAAAGCAAATTCCTTTTTCTTTAATATTTACGAAGGCGGATAAACAAGGAATGACGACGACGCAAAAAAATGTAGCTGGTTTTAAGAAAAAGCTTGGCGAATTTTTCGAGGAGATTCCGGCAACTTTTATTTCCTCAGCGGAAAAAGGAACTGGAAAAGATGACATTTTGAGTTTCATCGGCGAGGTTAACCATGATTTTGTTGTTCCGACAGATTATAAGAAATTTTAATTTTTTAGCGTTTTTCTATTCATAGATTGAAAATCTGATCTATAAAATATTCGTATATCAAATAAATGAAAAAATACTTTTCACTCGTATTATTCGCACATTCGGTATTTGCTTTACCGTTTGCTATGATTGGGTTTTTCTTAGGTGTAACCACCACAGACAACCCTTTTTCCTGGTACAAATTAATTTTGGTTTTGCTTTGTATGGTATTTGCCCGTAATTCGGCAATGGCTTTTAATCGTTATTTAGACAGAAATATCGATGCAAAAAATCCACGAACCAACATGCGTGATATTCCGGCAGGTAAAGTTTCTGCCAATGAGGCATTGATTTTTGTTATTATAAACTGCGTGTTATTTGCCATCGCAACGTACTTCATCAATCCGCTTTGCTTCTATTTATCGCCTGTGGCTTTATTTGTTGTTTTGTTTTACAGCTACACGAAAAGATTTACTGCCCTTTGCCACTTGGTTTTAGGTTTGGGATTGTCATTAGCTCCAATCGGGGCCTATATTGCTGTAACGGGTCATTTCGCCCTGGTTCCTGTTTTATATTCACTAACGGTACTTTTTTGGGTTAGTGGATTTGATATCATTTACGCTTTACAGGACGAAGATTTCGATCGTGAAGAAAAATTACACTCTATTCCATCTGCACTTGGCATAAAAAATGCATTGAATGTGTCGGTTTTATTGCATGTATTTTCAGCAGCCTGTGTAATTCTGCCGGTATTCTTTACAGAATTTAGCTGGGTTTATTATGTAGGAATTGTGTTTTTCTGCTCCATGCTGGTATATCAACACCTACTTGTAAAACCAAACGACATTAGTAAAGTTAACAGAGCATTTCAAACTTTAAATGGCTATGCATCAGTTGTATTTGCAATTTGCTTTTTAATCGATGCCTACATTAGGACAAAATAATTAAATGAGAGAATGATTGAATTTTGAATGAATGAATTAGTGAAAGTTTTGGGCAAATTGCACATTCAAAATTTACTTTAATAATTTAGCTATATCATTCTATCATTCTCAAATCAATAATTTACGAACATGATTATAGAAAAAAAAACCAGAACATATATTCCCCAAGATTTAGCGATAACCTGGGAAAGCTTAGCACCACTTTTCACTGAATTGCAAAACAGGGAAATCAATAATGTTGATGAATTGGAACAATGGTTAAAAGATCGTTCCGAACTGGAGGCAGCTTTGGAGGAAGATTTCGCATGGCGATATATTAAAATGAGCTGCGATACGGCAAATGAAGAATTGGTTAAAAACTTCCAGTATTTCGCTGAAGAAATTGAGCCCAAAATTTCGCCTTTATCTAACGAATTAAACAAAAAGTTTGTCGATAGTCCTTTTATGGATGATCTGGATAAAGAAAAATTCTTCGTTTACAGCAGAGCGATTAAGAAAGCGCTGGAAATTTATCGTGAAGAAAACATAGAATTGTTTACGCAATTGCAGGTTAAGCAACAAAAATATCAAGGTATCACCGGTGCCATGAGTGTTGAAATTAACGGACAAGAATATACGCTTGAACAAGCATCAATTTTTATTAAAGATTTAAACCGCGAGGTTCGTGAAAATGCCTGGAAAACCATTCAACAACGTCGTTTAATTGATAAAGATGATTTAAACATTTTGTTTGATGAACTGATCAAATTGCGTAATCAGGTAGCATTAAATGCTGGTTTTGAAAATTATCGTGATTACATGTTTCAGGCTTTGGGGCGTTTTGATTACACACCTCAGGATTGCTACGATTTTGCCAATGCCATTGAAAAGGAAATTGTTCCTATTTTAAAAGAACAAGCTGAAAAACGCCGGGAGGCTTTAGGTTTAGATACGCTAAAACCTTGGGATTTAGAAGTAAGTGTAAGCGGAAAACCGGCTTTGAAACCTTTTAATAATGGCGAAGAACTTATTGATAAAAGTATTGCCTGTTTCAACGCGATTGATGAGAAGCTGGGTGTAAAACTGGCCACGATGAAAGCGAATCATCTTTTTGATGTGGAGAGCAGAAAAGGCAAAGCTCCAGGAGGTTATAATTATCCTTTAGCAGAAACCGGTGCGCCATTTATTTTTATGAACTCTGCTAATTCACTTCGCGATTTAACAACAATGGTTCATGAGGGCGGTCATGCTATTCATACTTTTTTAACCGCAAACTTAGAATTAAACGATTTTAAACATTGCCCATCAGAAGTTGCAGAATTAGCATCTATGAGCATGGAACTGATCTCGATGGATAATTGGGATGTTTATTTCGACAACGAGGAAGATTTAATTCGTGCTAAGAAAGAACAATTGGCAGATGTTTTAAAAACCTTACCATGGGTTGCTGTGATTGATCAGTTTCAACATTGGATCTATACTAATCCAAATCATACAGCCGCTGATCGTGAAGAAACCTTTAAACAAATCTACAACCGTTTTGGTGCAGGTTTTGCCGATTGGACAGATTTAGGGCAGCAATTCGGTAATGTATGGCAAAAGCAACTGCACCTTTTCGAAGTTCCGTTTTATTATATTGAATATGCCATTGCGCAATTAGGTGCTATCGCCGTTTGGAAAAACTATAAGGAAAACCCAGAAAAGGCTTTGGATCAATATTTAGCAGCACTTTCATTAGGCTATACCAAACCGATGAATGAAATTTACGAAACTGCAGGTATCAAGTTTGATTTCAGTGCTGATTATGTAAAAGAGTTGGCTCAATTTGTAAAAGAAGAGTTAGAAAAACTAGGATAGATTAGCTTCCATTCAAAATTTAAATATCAAGTCGTAGCCCTTCGCTACGACTTTTTTGTTTTTGTCCGATAAAGATTCACTGAAAAAATCTGCGAACATCCACATAATCTGCTGGAGAAAAATTAAGCCGAGTGAATTTCCCGGATTTCGCAAATTTTCGAAGAGCAAATAGCCAATAATCAAATTGTAGTTGTTAGGTATTACTAAAAAATGATAGGAACCTATGCCCCAACCTCATCTTTCTTTCTGGTTTTCATAATTAAGATCATTACCATAACAGAAATAATAATCATCACTAGATAACTAAAGCTAAGATTTCTTTCATCTTTTGCAGGGAAAAGATTAACCACTCCATAACTCAAAAAAGAAACAATTACATAGGTAATTCCGCCCGTTAAACCGCCTGCAATCCCTGCATTTTTAGGAAATTTACTTAAGCAAAAAGTGAAGTAGTTATTAAAAGTATAACCCGCCCCAATGTGAATAATAAACGCGAAAAAGATCAATGAATACAAATTGGAAACGAAATTCAGACTGATCATCATGATTACGACAAACACGACCTGAATCAATGAATTGAGCATTAATCTACTGAAAAAAGGTTTATTAATTGTAGCCTTACCAATAAAACCACCAACCATCCAGGCAAAACCTAAAACCAAAGAACTGTAACCTGCAATCACAGGCGAGTATTTTAATTCATGTTCTATAATAAATGGCCCGGTCATATTGTAAACCATAACCATACAATAGGCCAGGCCCAGCATCACAATTCCTAAAGTGAAACTAGTGGTTTTAATCATATCAACATAAATATTGGTGATTTTTTTAAGTTGAAAATCAGTAAAATGTTTTAAGGTTTCTCCGCTAAAAAGATATTCGAGGAGAGCAAATACTAATGCAAATCCAGCCAAGAAATAAAAATTCGATTCCCAACCAAAAGCAGTTTGCAAATAACCACCAACAAACGGCGCTATTATTGGTCCGGTAGACCAGATTATCGAAAATAAACTTAAATAGTGTTTCAGCTGATCGCCAGAAAATAAATCGACAAAATAAGCCCGTTTGGCAACCACAATGGCACCTACAGATAATCCGTGAATAATCCTCATTAAATAAATAAGATAAATATTATGCGTTACAGCAATAATTATACTGGCTAATGCAAATACAAACAAACTGTACAATCCTATTTTATATCGACCAAAACTATCAAGCAAGCTTCCAACAAAAAGCTGGGCAACACCATAGCTAATTAAAAAAATACTTAAAGTAAGCTGAACCTGAACACTGCTGATATTCATTTCCCCTGCCATTGTGGGTAAAGAGGGAATGTAAATATCGGTAGCAAAACCAGAAAGAGGAATTAATGCAAAAGCCAAAATAGTGGCAATGCCCTGATTTTTTTCTTTGATGTAAGACTGTTGTATGGCGGATGATGTCATTTCTATTTTATTGAATGGAGCGAAATAGCAATTTCACTTTAGGCCGCAAAAATAGGGTTTTATGTCTTTGAGAAAATCATCAGAACCAAATAAACACATAGAGATTACAATACACGCTTCTTTTATTTTGATATAAAACCATTTCAGTTATTTCTATTAACTAATCTACAACTTTAAGTATTTTTTATTCTTAAAAAGGATGTATTATGAAATTTATATCTTGCTTTAAACGTTTTTAACTGATATTTTTATAAGTTTGAAGAATACAACAAGCAAACTAAGATGTTCGAAAAGCTATTTAGAAAGAAATCGATTTCCAAGATATTAAAAGATGCGGCAAACGGCTACGGCGACCATGACAATACACTTCATAAAACACTTGGGGTACGAGATTTAACAGCTTTTGGTATTGCCGCAATCATTGGTGCCGGTATTTTTAGCACAATTGGTAAAGCAAGTGCAGATGGTGGTCCCGCAGTAATTTTCTTATTCATTTTTACAGCAGTTGCTTGTAGTTTTGCTGCCTTTGCCTATGCAGAATTTGCATCTATGGTACCCGTTTCTGGCAGCGCCTACACCTATTCTTATGTTGCATTCGGCGAATTGGTGGCCTGGATTATTGGCTGGTCGCTGATTATGGAGTATTCCATTGGAAATATTACGGTGGCTATTTCTTGGTCTGACTATTTTACGGGATTGCTCTCCACCATTAAAATACCTTTCCTGGGCATTAATGGCATTCATGTCCCCGATTGGGCTACTATGGATTATTTGAGCGCTTATAATGGTCACAAAACAGCCGAAGCTTTGCTTGCAGCTGGAAAAAACTTAGCTGGTTTAGATACGGCTACGGCTCTTGCAAATAACGCCTGGTTAACAGCGCCGCAAATTGGAGGTTTCCATTTAGTAGCCGATATTCCTGCATTAGGCATCATTATCCTCATTACCTGGTTAATTTATCGTGGAATGAAAGAAAGCCGTAACGCCAGTAATGCGATGGTTGTAGTTAAATTGGCTGTTATTTTATTGGTTTTAGCAGTTGGTATTTTTTATGTTGATACAAAAAACTGGGATCCTTTTGCACCAAATGGTGTTTCAGGAATATTAAAAGGTGTTTCTGCTGTATTCTTCGCCTACATTGGTTTTGATGCAATTTCTACTACTGCTGAAGAATGTAAAAATCCGCAACGCGACTTACCACGCGGAATGATGTGGGCAATCATCATTTGTACCATTTTATATGTAGCAATCGCACTGGTTTTAACAGGGATTGTGAAATCGGATACTTTGGCTGTAGGCGATCCGTTAGCATTTGTTTTCGATCAGATTAACCTGAAACTAATGAGTGGAATTATTGCTGTTAGTGCTGTTTTTGCAATGGCAAGCGTACTTTTGGTATTTCAAATGGGTCAACCAAGAATTTGGATGAGCATGAGCCGCGATGGCTTATTGCCAAAATCTTTCTCTAAAATTCATCCAAAATATAAAACACCTTCATTCGCAACCATCGTGGTTGGTTTTGTAGTTGCAGTTCCGTCGTTATTTATGAATTTAACCATCGTTACTGATCTGTGCTCTATCGGCACTTTGTTTGCCTTTGTATTGGTTTGTGCGGGTGTTTTGGTATTGCAAAACCGTCCGGATGTGCAGAGAGGAAAATTTAAAATCCCTTACGTGAACAGTAAATTCATTGTTCCAATCGCTTTTGTTGCAGCAATTATTTTCGCATTTACGCAATATGGTAAAGAAACCAAAGCTTTCTTTTTTAACTCGCCAAAGACTATTGAAACCGTTTCTTTTGTTACTTCTTTAAATGGCGAGGAACTTAGAATTGTAAAAGAGGAAATTGTTAAAAACGCTGCTCCACAAATTATGCTGGCAGATAAAGTTGATGCAGAATCTTATTTAAGTGCCCTGCCTGGAGATCGATATGAGCAATTTATTTCAGCATCACAAGTATCAAAAGAAAAGAAATATGAAAGTGGCTGGAGCTTGTTCAAACATAAAATCCCAATGTGGATTTTCTTGATTATCTGCGTGATTATTTCCTTCTACTGCATCACTAAAAACTTGTCACTTATACCAGTTTTAGGATTAATCAGTTGCTTGTATATGATGTGCGAGTTAGGAATATCAAATTGGATTGGGTTTGGAATTTGGCTGGTAATTGGTTTAGTAGTCTATTTTGCTTACGGCTACAGACATAGCAAGTTAGCGCAAGAAGTGTAGTTTCGATTCTATGGGTGGAGACACCAACAAATAATAAAAAAGCCCTTCAGTTTTAAAACTGAAGGGCTTTTGATTGTTATAATGTTTTAGGCTATCTATTTGCAAAGACACTAATCGCAAGCCTTTGGGCTTAAGTTATTATCTGATCCTAAAATCTATAAATCCCTTCTAATCCTGGTTATCTTTCTTCTTTATAAATCCCAGGGCTGTAATCATAACCAAGCCTAAACCTGAGGCAATCATATAATTATTGGCATGATCCAAATGATAAATCTTAGCAGCAGGACCAGCGATAAAAAGGCAGATACCTAATATTAACAGTGCATTTCTCATCAGTTAAACGGGTAATCTATTCAATTCAATATCATCAGGAGTTACGAAGATCAAAGGAACTTTCTCTACATCAACATAACTACTATCCAAACCAAAACTGCGTTCTTCCGATAAACTCAGCTTTTTCAGTAAGAAATAGTAATCCATAATGCACGTTTTGGCTCTTTCTGAATAATGGAGTAAATAATCTTTGATTCTATTTCCGTTTTGAAGTTTGCACTCGTTAGGTAAACTAATTGAGAAGAGTATTTAGGAACGGTTTCATCCACACTTAATTCACTCAAAATTTGATAGTAATCTTCAATTTCAACGTATTTAACAAAACGATTTTTAATTTTTCGTGAGTTGTACCAGGTCCACATTACACTTAATAATGCACAACCGATTAATAAGGTTACCCAACCTCCATGAACGAATTTGAATAAGTTACCTGCTAAGAATGCAAGCTCGATGGCGCCATAAACCACTACAAAAATGACAATCAAATACTTTGGAAACTTCTTTCTTAACATATATACGGCAACTAAAACAGTTGTCATTAAGAAAGTTAAATTGATCGCTAAACCATAAGCGCCCTCCATATCATCCGATTTTTTGAAAATCAAAACGATGATAATACAGCCGATACACAACAACCAGTTAATGGAAGGAACATACAATTGTCCCTTTTGAACACTTGGATAATTGATTTTTACCTTTGGCCATAAGTTTAACCTCACTGCTTCCGAAATCAAAGTAAATGAACCTGAGATCATGGCTTGCGAAGCAATTACCGCAGCAGTGGTTGCCAAACCTACCATAAACAATACCATTCCAGGAGGAACCAATTCAAAGAAAGGGTTTACGAAATGAGGATCGTAATTTGGGTTCTTCAACACCCATGCACCCTGACCTAAGTAATTGAAAATCAACATCAACTTCACAAACACCCAACTTACCCGAATATTTTGTTTACCACAGTGACCTAAATCAGAATACAAGGCCTCAGCTCCTGTAGTACAAAGAAATACGCCACCCAAAATGGCTAAAGCGCCGGGATTAGTGATCAATAAATGAATGGCATAATACGGATTTAAAGCCTTAAAAATAGAAGGATCGTGTATGATTTGTGCCAGTCCTGAGATACCCAATGCAGCAAACCACAAGAACATAATAGGCCCAAAAAGTTTTCCGACTAAGTTGGTTCCGAATTGCTGAATGATAAACAATAGAGCAATAATGGATATCACAATTGGAATTACAGGAACTTCGGGAAACTTAAGTTTTAAGCCTTCAATTGCAGAGGTTACGGTAATACTCGGCGTAATCATACCATCGGCCAATAGAGCTGCACCACCAATTATGGCCGGAATAACCAACCACTTTGCCTTTTTCCGAACTAATGAATAAAGAGAGAAAATTCCACCTTCGCCTTTGTTATCGGCTCTTAAGGTGATCATTACATACTTAATCGTTGTTTGTAAAGTAAGTGTCCAAATTACGCAAGATAATGCTCCTAAAACTAGGTCTGGATTGATGTATGAGCCACCGCCACCACTTTTTTCTGCTATTTCTTTAGCCGTTTTAAAAATCGCTTTTAGCGTATACAAAGGTGATGTACCTATATCGCCAAAAACAATCCCCAAACTTACCAGCACTCCGCCAGCAGTTAACGCGTTGACATTTTTATGATTTGACACTTCGTTGATATTTTTGTGCGTCAAAAGTAAACTAACTATAACAAATTAACAACCATAATATTGTGTATTTTTCACACTATGAAAAACAAAATTTATTGTTAAATTGTGTTAAATTATAACAGATCAAGAAAATGTTTAATTTCTTTGTTTTTAATTAATACATTTGCCTTATAAATTTGATGAAACTCTACCAAATAACGTTGCTCACAAAAATTATATGCATTTTTTGCATTGTTTTGTCGTGCAGTGTTAATTCTTGGGCACAACAGGCTGACAGTATTCACATTAGCTTAAAAAATAGGGTAAAAAAAACAAGTAGAATTCCTGAAATTAGAGCAAATATTCAACCTTACAGACCGCTTTTTGGTACTTTAGGAACATCAGGCATGTTTAATACTTATTCTGGAACTTCAAAATCATCAAATAT
>SEDB01000486.1 GCA_004210715.1 Pedobacter sp. | reverse complement strand
CCTTTTAAAACCGATTGCATTCTGGTATGTGTTTTCGGAAATAGAAAGCTGTTGCCTAAAACTAATCCTGCGGCACCTGCCAAAACAATTGCCGAAATCTCTAAAGTGCCATGTATCCAAATCACCAATACTGATTGGAGTCCTAATCCTTTGCTGAAAAAGAAATACTGGAACGAGCCTAACATAATTCCGTTTCTAAAAAGAGAAACCACCGTACCAAAGGAGAAGATGATCCCGGAAACAAACGTATAAAGTGCCACAAAAATATTATTCAAGCCAATTTGAGTAAACATCAAAAATTCATTGGATTGCTTGTAAACGCCGAATGGATCTCCTTTAGCGATGTTTTCATTCGTCATGTTAACATAGCCATCGCCCATAATTAAACGAACAAAAGTATCATCATATTTGGCCGAAACAGCACCAATAGCACAAGAAATCAAAAAGAAAACCAATGCATAATAAACCTGCTTGCGGTGTGTGAGAAATAAAAGTGGAAGTTCTGTTTTCCAAAAATGAATAAACCGGTTCGACTTTTCTTTTTTGTTTTTATAGACCGATTGATGAAGTTTAGCCGCTAAGCCATTTAAGTAGGCAGTTGTTTTGGAATTTGGATAAAACGTTTTGGAATAGGCTAAATCATTTGTGATTTCGATAAACTGATTCGCAATCTCATCAGGATTAGCCTGCTGCATATTATCGTAATGTTGCCATTTCTGCGTATTTTGTTTAACAAATAGAGCTTCTCTCATGTAAGGGCGTTACCAAATCTTGGCTCAAAATAGTTAAATTTTTATGGATATGAAAAATGTAATCGATTCTTATTCGTAACAAGTTCATGTTGATCATGTTCAGCAATCAAGAAGATTTTTTGAGGCTTGCTTTGGGCTAATAATTAACAGGCAACATACTCATATATTCACTTAATGGCATGTGTTCGGTTTTGATAAATGGCTGATCTAAGATATGTAAACTGATAATCCTGATCAGATTAAAATCTCTGTATTGATTCCTAAAATGGCACCAGGCGATTAAATGCCAGCCGAAAGCATAAAATATTAAACCAATCGGTTCTACTTCTCTTTTACTGATTTCATTTTTTGCATTGGTATAGCCCAATGAAATCATTTTTCGTTCTGAAATTGCCTGTTGAATGACTGACAGATATTCAAAATTAAAATTAAGGCGTTCTGGAATTTGCAGTTTAATGTGCTGGTTCATGGTTTCCAGCTTTTCTTTTTGGCTCGTTCTTAAAACTGCTTTTACCTTGGTTAACGCAGCAGTGTAGTGGCTACGTATAGAATTATCGGCAAAACCATTCACCAGGCTTTCTACTAAAAGTAAAGCATTGGCCTCATCCATGTTAAATGAAACCGGAGGCAAAAAATAGCCCTGAACCAAAAAATAACCTTTGTGCTGTTCAAAACTTACCGGAATTCCTTGTTCTTGCAAAGCTTTAACATCCCGGTATACCGTTCTGGTGCTGATGGTAAATCGCTCAGCAATTTTCTCTGCCGAGATGTACTTTCTTGATTGAAGTAAAGTTAAAATCCCAAAAAGGCGATCGATGCGGTTCATAATATTTAGCTTGGATAAAATTAAAAAATTAACCAGAGATCAGGATAATGAATATTAATAATTGTTAATCGATGGCTAAAAGTCAAAACATCCCTGGTGTATTATTTGTATTAATGAGTTAATGTGTCTTTTCCGCGAAAATTTCGTTTAAATAGGAAGACCAATCCTACATTTAATGGCAGCCGTAATTCAAAAACGTTTCTTCAGGGCAGTAAAAAGTAAAGTCATCATTGGGTTTCTTTTTGC
>SEDB01000485.1 GCA_004210715.1 Pedobacter sp. | reverse complement strand
CTCGTAATTTTATCGGACGGGACGCGTATACCGTCGGCAACTTTAATATGGGCATCGGGAGTTATAGCCAGGACTGTTAAAGGAATTCCATCGGATTGCCTTGGGCATGGAAAAAGGATGCAAGTAAATGAATTCAATCAGGTTAATGGTTTGGCGGATGTTTATTGTATAGGGGATCAGTGCATTCAAACATGCGATGAAAAATTTCCTAAAGGCCATCCCCAACTTGCCCAGGTCGCAATACAGCAAGGAAATATGCTTGCAAATAACCTTAAAAACCTGCAAAGTGGCCGAAAGTGGCTACCGTTTAAATACAATGATAAGGGCTCAATGGCCATCATTGCAAAGTACAAGGCCGTTGTAGATCTTCCCAACGGATTTTTTAGGGGCTTTTTTGCCTGGCTTGTCTGGTTATTCATCCATATCATCCCCATTGCGGGATTTAGAAACAAAGTTAAACTTGCCTTTAGCTGGCTGTGGAGTTTTATTACTAATGACCCCACCTTAAGGCTAATCTTGCGACCAGTCAAAAAGAGGTAAGCGGAACGGTATTTAGCAGCAATAAACTGGTTCAACTTTATCTCCTTTTATACATTAAAGATCGTATATTTCTGATAGCCAACTGTATGACAGAAATATCTGTTTGCTGTTCGCAATTCCTTATTTTTATTAGACATTTCCATCCAACACATATGATTTTCGAACTTTGTCGGATGGAACAGTTTTAGACGTTTGAGGCAATGGTCCAGTACGTATCTATTGGATTAAAGTAACCCATCCATTGGGCAACCTGGAAAACTGCCATAGGGTCTATTTGCATTTCATCTATCATGTTGAGCATGCTGCCCCGATCAGCGCAGCAGTTTCCCATTTGGAGAAATATAGATCGGAACACTTATCGCCATTGTCTTAAAATGATATTCAACTGGGGCAAAAACAATGCTGAAGCTCTGGATATATTTCCTCCAAATACCACGCAATCGAACATGTTTTTTTTTAAGGCACCTTTATATGAAATGCTAGAAAAATCGCATGGGATTGTTGCCATGGTATCCAAAGAGGAAATCAGTGCCCTGCTGGCGGATGAATTTATCGCCGCTAAATTAGAAACGGATATTGGCTCGACAATTTTGTTCCGCAAAAGGTTTGTATACGACAGAGAAGAAAGGCCAATTACATACAATCTGGGCTATTACAAAGCTGATAGCTTTATATATACAGTAGAAAGCCGCAGAGAGTAAACTCATCAATAGAAATCCAGAGCAGCGTAAAGTTTCCCTCAGCCCTGACCTGTGAATTACTTCTAGGCATCGCGTGGTTTATTTTTTATCGATGAAAAAGAGCATTTCGTTTGTTTCAATAACACATGATTGTTCTTGCTTTATGATTTGGGGATCGACACTGTTCATCGTTTTGCACCTGGATCACCGGGTTGAAATAACTCAAAGTCATCAAATCAATTTTGCTCTGGAAAGAGTTGAAGAGGATATGCACGTTTCAGAAAAGCACACTTCTTCGAACCAGAGTCAAATCAATCAAGTTCTGATGGTTATAGAAGAATTGGTCCATGTATCTCGCTCTCAGGTATGAGTCAGCTTTGAGCATGGAACTGATTTTCGATTTTTAATAAAATGCTATTTTGCAGGTTTATGAAATTCAGACTTTGGTGTAGTTGGCTGGACAGTATTGTATTTTTTGTGCGATATCCCTAACAACAATTGATTTGCCAATAATGATCGCGATATCCTCATCAGCTACACCCTGATCTTTGCCAGTAAGACTTTGGCGCACATCAGTAGGAAGTACGCAAATGAACCCAGGCGATTCACCAC
>SEDB01000484.1 GCA_004210715.1 Pedobacter sp. | reverse complement strand
CGCATTTTCAGCTCAAAAGCAATATTTAAATGGCTTAACTGCTGATGATTATCAAAAGAAGGAGTTTAAGCAAAAAGATATCCTTATTCCTTATCGCTTACTGACGCCGATGTCACTCAAGTCAACAAGGAAATATCCGTTGGTCATTACTTTGCACAACTCTACCCGATTGGGGAATGACAATGAGAAGCAACTGGAGCCTTTATCCAGGATTTGGCTGGAGCCGCACAACAGAAGAGATTTTCAAGCTTACGTTCTTGCACCGCAATTCGAAACCAGATCTACCGATTACTCTTTTGACAAGGAAAGGAATGTAATCGTTGCCAAACCGAATGCAAACCTAATTGCTTTAATCGATTTGATTGGGCAATTAAAGAAGGAACTAAATATAGATGAGAAGAGGATTTATCTAATTGGCTACTCCATGGGCGGGTCATCGGTTCAGAATTTAATGAACCTAAGCCCTAGCACTTTTGCCGCCATGATTTCCATTGCTGCAGTTCCAGATTTTTCAGCGGTAACAGCATTGCAGTCAAAACCAATCTGGCTTATTCACGGACAAAAAGACGATGAAAATCCTTTTACAGGAAGCGAAGTTTTGTTTGCCACGTTAAATCAAAACAAGAAAGTCCGTTTTAGCATTTACTCAAGTCTAAATCATAACACGATCAATTCCCCTTTTTTAAACACGCAGGAACTCCCGAAATGGTTGTTCAACTGGAAAAAATAAACCCATTATCTTGAAATGATGAACATTATACTGGCCTCTACTTCCACCCTATTTGGTGGCAACTACCTGGAATATCTGAAAACGGAAATCACTGCGCTTTATCAGAATATTGATGAGATTATATTCATTCCTTTCGCAAGACCTGGAGGAATATCGCATGAGGAATACACTGCAAAAGCCAAGTCTTTCTTTGCTACGCTAAATATTAAAGTGTCCGGATTGCATGAATTTAAAGATCAAAAAACAGCCATAAATGATGCTAAAGGATTTTTTACTGGCGGCGGCAACACTTTTCTTTTGGTTAAAACCTTACATGAATCAGGATTAATGACGGAATTAAAAGCCAATGTTACGCATGGAAAACCCTATTTGGGCTGTAGCGCCGGAAGCAATATAGGTGGACTTAACATGAAAACCACTAATGATATGCCCATTGTATATCCCTCTTCCTTTGATTGCATGGGTTTAGTTCCCTTTAACATCAACCCGCACTATTTAGATCCAAATCCAGATTTAAAGCATAATGGCGAGACCAGAGAAACCCGCATCAAGGAATTTTTAACGCAGAACAATACCACTGTAATCGGGCTAAGGGAAGGGAATTGGATCAGAAAAATTGGCGAAAAAATATCTGTGGAGGGAACCGAGCTGACTCGTATTTTTGAACAAGGTAAAGCGCCCTACGAGCTTTCGCCAGGCGCTGGTTTGCATTAATCACATTGTAGAAGAATACTTTATCGCATCCTTGATGCCTGGGATAAAATTTTTCAGGCTTTTCCATCAAAATGAATATATTTGCTATTGTTGCACGGGGTGCTTTTAACTTTTTTGTTAAAGGCTGAGATGAATACCCGCGAACCTGACACGGATAATACCGGCGTAGGGATGCATTGAGCTCATAATGATTGTGGCCGCCTTGGCTGTTTGAATATTAGTTCTGTTCACTATCCGGTAATATCGGTTGATGAACAGGATTTAAATATTTAAACATATGCAATTAGAACAGAAAAGTTTCAGTGTACTATCAGACAACCTGACCAACTGGCAGGGAAGAGCAGAATGGTTTTTTAACCGTGAGCATACCGATACCTACGAGCAATGGTACG
>SEDB01000483.1 GCA_004210715.1 Pedobacter sp. | reverse complement strand
CATCTCTAAGCTATAAGACCCTGAAATGAATTCAGGGTAACGACCGCAAATGATAAATATCTAAAATAGTCGCGGCTTTAAATCTCCCTGTTAAAATCCCAATTTTCTAAATAATCGGCAACTCGGCGAACAAACATCCCTCCTAACGAGCCATCTACCACTCTATGATCGTAAGATAGAGAAAGGAACATCATGTGGCGAATTGCAATTACATCGCCATGCTCAGTTTCTAAAACAGCAGGTTTCTTTTTAATTGCACCAACAGCTAAAATCGCAACTTGCGGCTGATTAATAATTGGTGTTCCCATTACGTTTCCAAAAGAACCAACATTGGTTAATGTAAAAGTTCCGCCTTGAGTTTCATCTGGTTTAAGTTTAGAAATTCTAGCTCTGGAAGCTAAATCATTTACGGCTTTCGTTAATCCAACCAGGTTTAGTTGGTCGGCATTTCTGATAACCGGAACAATTAAGTTACCACTTGGCAAAGCAGCCGCCATACCAATATTAATATTATTCTTCTTAATAATTTGTGTTCCGTTCACCGAAACATTAATCATCGGGAAATCTTTAATTGCTTTTGCTACAGCCTCTACAAAAATTGGCGTGAAAGTAATTTTTTCGTTCTCACGTTTTTCGAAACTGTTTTTTACTTTATTGCGCCATAAAACCATATTGGTTACATCGGCCTCAACAAATGAAGTTACATGCGGAGAGGTGCTTTTACTCATTACCATGTGGTCGGCAATCAGTTTACGCATTCTATCCATTTCAATAATTTCATCGCCACCAGAAACTGATGTGGTCGATGTTTTATTTGAATTTGGTACTGGAGCGACTGGTATTTTAGTCTCTACAACCTGTTGAGGGGGAACATTTAACGCGGCCTGTGCACCAACTGGCTGTCCACCGTTTTTACTTGAAATATAATTTAATAAATCATCCTTATTCAAACGGCCATCAGCTCCAGAACCTTTAATCGAATCAAGTTCGTTTAAGGAAATTTTTTCTTGCGAAGCAATACTTTTAACCAATGGAGAATAAAAACGCTCAGACGAAGAAAAATCGGCTTGCACAATCTGTTTTTCTTCAGGAAGTTGTGCTAAACCTGGAATTGGTTCTGGTTTTTCCTCAACAACGGAGGCAGAAACTGCTAGCTTTTCTTCTATAACAGTGCTTCCACCTTCAGTTTCAATAATGGCAATTACATCGCCAACTTGCGCAACTTCATCTTCTTTAAATAATTGCTTTACCAACTTACCAGCAACAGGAGATGGAACTTCAGAATCAACCTTATCGGTAGCGATTTCTAAAATGGTGTCATCTAAATCAATAGAATCTCCAATCTGTTTTACCCATTTAATCACGGTTGCTTCAGCAACACTTTCACCCATTTTTGGTAACAATAGTTCGTATTGAGCCATATTAAATTACAGTATTATATATTGGTAACGCGACAAAAATACGGTTTTTATTCTTTGTCTTGGTCTTCTCTAAGTAGATTTAATAACATTGCCAAAGCCGAAGCAGCAGAACGTTCTATGTTTTGAATACGTTTGTTACTGAATGTAAACACTTTAGCTATGGTTTTACTTTTTGATGAAATCGCAATCCAAACCGTTCCAACTGGTTTATCGTCAGTGCCACCATCCGGTCCGGCAATTCCACTTACCGCAATAGAATAATCGGTTTTAAAATGCTTAATAGCACCCTCCGCCATTTCAATAACAGTTTCCTCACTCACCGCACCAAAAGTTGTTAATGTATTTTCTTTAACACCTAAAATTGATTCTTTCAATTCATACGCATAAGCAACTGCCCCGCCCCAGTAAACCGCAGAGCA
>SEDB01000482.1 GCA_004210715.1 Pedobacter sp. | reverse complement strand
CTAAACACCATTGCGGCTCCATATATAATAAAGCCAATACTTAAAATTTTTAAAGCACGACTGGCGATCTCAATCACTTTCACATCTGAAGTAAAGAAAGATGCAAACAAATGACCGCAAGTTAAAAATACAACGCTAACCACAGCCATAAAAATGATGATGTATTTTAGCGTTTGAAAAACAGATTGTTCCGCTCTATCAATATAGCCTGCACCTAAATTTTGCCCGACTAATGTTGCGGCTGCATTGCTTAAACCCCAAGCCGGTAATAAGAAAAACATCATTAATCTTAAGGCAGTTTGGTAACCAGCAGAACCCTCATCGCCGCCTGTTGTGGCAACCAATTCTGCTAAAAACACCCAACTACAACTTGCAATTACAAATTGAAAAATAGCAGGCGCAGCAATTTTAACAATCGCTTTTATTTGTTCAAAATCTGGTAGGAAATGGCTGATGCGAATTTTTAGTGCATTTTTACCATTGAATAAATTGTAAACCTGGTAAGTTACCCCCAAACCTCGACCTATAGTGGTTGCAATTGCTGCACCTGTTAAACCAAAGGCAGGAATTGGCCCAAAGCCATTAATAAAAATAGGGCATAGGATGATGTTAGCAATGTTGGCAATCCATAAACTTCGCATCGCGATTGCTGCGTTACCAGCGCCTCGAAAAATTCCATTGATTAAGAATAGCAAAACGATAATGATACTTCCACCCATCATAATTCTCATGAATGTTGTTCCATGATTAGCGGTTTCTGCTGAAGCGCCCATTAATAAAAGAATATCTCTGGCGTAAATTAAACCTGCAATGCTGATAATAATGTTAATTGAAACTGCAATCACAATGGTTTGCATGCCTGCTTTAGATGCTGCCTCAGGATTTTTCTCTCCAATTCTTCGGGCAACAACTGCTGTTGCAGCCATGCTCAATCCAATGGCTAATGAATAAATAATGGTCAAAACTGATTCAGTTAAACCTACGGTTTGTATGGCGTGGCTGCTATTTTCTAAGTGACCAACAAAATATAAATCTACCAATGCAAAAACCGATTCCATTGCCATTTCCAACATCATTGGGATGGCTAATAAAATAATTGCTCGTTTGATACTGATTGAAGTTAAATCGACCTCGTTACCTTTTATCGATTGTACTAATAAATCGAAAAAAGAAGATAGTTTGCCCTGTGTCTTTGTTGACTGTGACATATATTAATAATGTAAAGTGTAATGAATAAACCAAATTACGCTAAAAAGCGTACATAATCTGTAATGGGAGGGAATCCTTGGTTTCTTAAAACCTCAAGCGGATTGCAGATACTATCATGGTTCTAGTCTTTTGATGAGGTAAAGGTAAATAAAATTTTAATTGCTAATTTATTTTTTTGCCACGGAAACACGGAGTTCACGGAATTAATTTTCAATATTTTGGTTCGTGGGTTATAAACATTTGCGCAAGAACTAATTTGTTTGTCATTCTGAACATCGTGAAGAATCTGCAAGCGATGAAATACAACAACCAATTAAGCACAAATAAAGTGAGTGCAATATTTTAGGACAGAACCATTAAGTTGAAGATTCTTCGTGCCTCAGAATGACAGAAAAATTAGAACTTATTATTCAATGATATAGGTGTTTTGCAATAAATCTATTAATACATAATCGAAAATCCCATCTGAAGCTACTTTGCCAGTTTTCTTATTGATGATTTCAAACTGAACCGAACAACCTTTATCATGCATGCTTAAAATCCCTGTTTTAATTAGCATTGAATCATTCATCAAAAGCGGACGTTTGAAATTGATATCAACATGGCTTACCACCCAACCTAAACCTTGCTTAGTAAAGTGTTCCCAAGGCATGTTATAGAATTTTTCCATTTGCTCGTAACGGGCTGCCAATACATAATCCAAGTATTTACTATTATGTACGTGGTTAAACATGTCTATATCATCAGGACGTACGCGTAACTCGCTTTCGAAAATGCTAAATTGATTCTTTTCCAAGTGTAGAAGTTTTGTGCAAAAGTATTAATTAAGCTTGAATGTAAAGTATTAGTTGTTTTTTAGTATTTTTGAATATAAAATGGGAAAACTTACACTATATGATATTTCAATTCCTCGCGAAACAATTGTTGAAGAGCGTGAAAATGTATATTTGAGTCGTACTCCAGAGCAAAGATTTTTTAGCGTTTTGCAACTCAACCACATATCGGTAACGATGAATAGTGGTAAACCATTAAAGACTCCCCAAGGAAAAGGAATTGTTATTCGTAAACCAAATCTTTAATTTTTCAGTATGTCCTTTGATAAAGAGAATCCAGAAATGCTTTTGTTATTGAAAACGTTTCAACAGTTTGATTTGCGCTATCTTATTGTTGGAGGTTTTGCTGTTAACCGTTATGGTTACAATCGTACTACTGGAGATTTGGATATTTATTTAAAAGACACAAGAGAAAATAGGCAGAATTTAATTCATGCTTTAGATAAAATGGGATACGGAAAATATGACATGTTGTTAGATGTTCCAATTATTGCAGGCTATTGCGAGGTTATGATGGATGATGGAATGTATGCAGATTTGATGACCGATATTCCTGGGTTGGATAAAAATAATTTTGACGAATATTTTCAAATGGCAACTGTTGATGAAATAAATGGTGTTAAGGCTCGGTTTCTACATTACAACCATCTCCTTGAAAATAAACGTGCAACTAATAGACCGAAAGACCAATTGGATGTTTTGGAATTAGAGCGTGTAAATAAGAAAAACTAAGTTTCTTGTACAATCTTAAGTGTTCTAAACCCGACTTAGCGGAAATACTTTTAAAATTGCAGCAACCTTGAATATGCTGTCATTCTGAGGCACGAAGAATCTGCAACCGATGAAACAGATTCTTCGTGCCTCAGCAATCCAGAAGTTTTTAAAAGATTGTAGCGAGGGCGGGGCAGGTGTAAACGATGAAAAACGGAACCTTGCTTTCCAAATAATCAAGCGATTAGCTAAAAAATTCTATCTGCAAATTACACTTGCTTATGATTGAAAATAGCTTTATCTTTGCGGCTTAATTAATTAATTTTTACACTTTAATATTATTCAAGAATGTATTTAAGTCCAGAAAAGAAAGCCGAAATCTTTAAACAACACGGCGAAGTAGAAACCAACACTGGTTCTGCAGAAGGTCAAGTAGCGTTATTTACATACCGTATTGCG
>SEDB01000481.1 GCA_004210715.1 Pedobacter sp. | reverse complement strand
TACTTAAGCATTGAGGAAGATATGCACAAGTATATCCACAAAGATGCCGGAGCAAGTATTGGTGCTGATGGTTTAATCGGCAATAAAATCGTGGTGTTAACAGGCGGCAATCCTAAATTTCCCTTTGTTGAAGATGGAGATGTACTTAAAGTAAACAGTTCCCTCTCAACAGATGACATTATGAAAACCCTTCAGGTAAACAACAAAAACCTGGTAGATGTAACTGGAGATTTTAAAGTATTGGCCAGAAATCTGGTGGAAGGAAAAGGTGCTGCCGGCGCTCTGCTTTCTGATGAACAATTGGCCATGAATTTCAAAACAATGGTATCCAATCTAAATCGCATCACGCTTTCTACCGCTCAAACCGCTCAGGATCTGAATACTTTTGGCAAAACCTTAAATAGCAAGGATGGATTGGTAAATAAAATGATGACAGATACCGCCGTTTTTGCTAAACTGGAAAGATCAGCAACAAGCTTACAGCAAACCGCAAAATCTGCATCGTTAATGGCAGCAAACCTGGAAAAAGCTTCAGGCAAATTAAACACCAGCGACAACGCTGCTGGCTTATTGTTAAATGATGCTAAAACGGCAGAACAAGTTAAATCCATCATGACCAACCTGGAAAAGGGCAGCAAAAAACTGGATGAAGATCTGGAAGCCCTGCAAAGCAATTTCTTATTTAGAGGTTTCTTTAAAAAGCGAGCCAGAGATTCAATAAAAAATCAATAATACGTAATCAGGCTATCTCTCTACATCAAGAAATAGCCTGATCTTATCATTCAATCCACAAAAAAATTCGCCGGCATGGAGACTGCACTATACTTAAGTGAAGTTTGTAAACGGCTAATGCCTATGATTATCTTCTTATCCTAAGAGGAGAATAAGCAATTAAATAAGTAGAACCTGGCGATGCTTGGATTAATCCATCCTTAAGTTTCACTTTCGAATAATTCGCTAGGTTTAACATCACAGAATTAGAAAAATCATTCATCATAGATGGATTAACTTCAGCCGAAACTGTTGGATAGTAATCTTGTTCAATCTTTATCTTTTCAGCTTCATTCACCTGACATATTATCCAGCCTTCATCAGTACGAATGCCATTTTCATCATTCGAATTATTCAAATGAAATAGAAACACTTTTGCCTCTAAGGCAACATCTTTGTTTTGCATATTTTAATTTAATGATTAACCTCTACGGTTTATTGATACGCATTCGTAACATTGATTATTTAATGGTGCTGAATAAAAATCTCAGCTAAGCAAATAAATAACCTTAAAACATCCGGGTTTCAGTAATGAAAGTGATTAAAAATCCTTAATGAGGCAATGGAAAAGCAATTCGTAGAGAGTTACAAATGTATAAAATGAAAACTATTTAATGGTATTTATAATGTAGCTTTTCGCGAATAATTAAAGTATAAGTACCTAATTTACTTCAGGATATTAATAACATGATATTATCGCTCAATAAAGGGTACCTTTAAAAATCTCTAAATGGCTTTCATATGAAAAGAATACTGGTTGTCGATGATGATCCTTCAACACTTGATGTAATCATATTATTGTTCGAAATGGAAGGCTTTGAAGTTTTGGGATTAATGGATTGTGTAGATTTATATAATTCCATAAGCAACCAACATCGACATATCCCTGTTTTGCAAATGTCTGTCGTGAATAAATTTTACAACGACCCGAAAAAGCCTTTACACGCCGATGATTACATTGAAAAGCCATTTGATCTGGATGTAATGGTTAGTAAGGTGCGCAGTTTGATGAACAATGTCCAAATCAACTGAATGTGATCCTGAATCCTGATTAAATATTATCTGATATTAATAGTATTGATTTGCATAAACACATCAGCAAATTTGCTAATAATTCGCATTTGCGTTATACTAGGAATAAAAGAATAAAAACTTTTGTCAAGCCCCGCTTGTTGTATTAAAAACATCAGCATTATGACAACTAAAAATAAAGAAGAGGGCAAAGATAAAGATAAAGGCACTTCAAAAGAGAAAGCAAGTTTTGATCAAAATGGAAAAGGTGCTTCAGAGAAGTTTGGCGAGGCAGGTTCTACACCAAATGAATCAGAAAATAAGGATGGAGTTGGTACAACGAATAAAAACAGAAAATAAGGAATGCTTTGGGCAAACCTTATTTTTCGTAAATGCTCATCTTTTCTGCAAGCTCGATAATACTTTTAATCTTTAGCTTTTGGAAAAGCCTAAGTTTATAGGTACTTACAGTTCCCATCTGCAAATTTAAT
>SEDB01000097.1 GCA_004210715.1 Pedobacter sp. | reverse complement strand
GCATAAGCAATAAAGCCATTGGCATCTCCTTTATCAACATAAATGTTTTTGATGGATTCCATACCTTGTTTTGCTTCGTCGGCAGTTGGATAATCGCGGATTACTTTTTTGAATGACTCAAGTGCTGCATCATCCTGATCTTGGTTATATTGTACCAAACCAATGGTTAACAATGCCTTCGGAACATAACTGCTACGTGGATATTTAGCCACTAAAGCAACCAAATCTGATTTAGATTTATCGAAATCGCCTTTATTGAAATAAGTATATGCTGTTTCGAAGCCTGCATCATCCGCATAATTTGAATTAGGGAATTTAGACAACAAAGTTTGCATGGTACCGATTTTGGCATCATATTGATTTTCCAAACCTTGGATCATACCTTTTTGAAAGGTTGCATAATCCTCAGAAGTGGTGTGTCTATCAATAATTCTGTTATAATTCGTCATGGCATTTCCATAAGTTTTGTTTACGAAATAAGAATCGGCCAAACGGATGGTTGCATCATCAATCGTTTTCTGATCTTTATCATTTCCTTGCAAAAACTTCTCAAAATAATTAGCTGCCTTGCTGTATTTCTCATCCTCAAATGCGGCATAAGCTAAAGCATAATTCGCGAAATTGTAAACACCCGTTTTATCAGCATCTGGCATTTTAAGGAATTTTTCAAATGTAGAAACCGCCTCGCCATATTTACGCAATTCATACATCGATTCTGCTTTCCAATAAGTATTTAAAGCATGAATTTCATTATCTTCAGGGAATTTATAACTTAACCAGGCTTCTTCTTGAATCGCTTTGTCGAAATCCAAACGGGAAGCCCTAAAAAATGCACTTTGTGCTTTTTGTTTATTGCCCAACTGGATAAATGCTTTACCCAAAGTGTGCATACCATTTTGCAGGTATACATCATCAGTATTTAGTTTTTCTAAAACTGCAACTGATTCTTTATACTTTTTATTTTGGAATAATGAGTATCCATATTGGTAGATGAATAAATTGTTCTTCGTTTCGCTCTTATCTTTTGCATAAAATTCGGCAAAATATTTTTCTGCGTTTTTGAACTCTGATTTTGCAAAATATGATGCCGCAACTAAACTCAACATTTCAGGCTCGAATTGCTGTTTTGTTTTCTGAATGGATGCTAAAGCGTAGCTGATTACATCATCGTAACGCTCATCTAAATAATACATCGAAGTGATGTAGTATGGGTAACTTGCCTCGTAAGTAGGAGATCCTTTTAGCTTTTCAAAGTTGGCAAGCGCCGTTTTATATTCTTTGTTTAAGTAATTGATATAAGCAAAATAGTAAGTAGCGCTTTCCTGAAAATCCCCATCTTCTTTTTTGACTTTTTCAAATAATGGTTCTGCCTTATCGTAATCTTTCAATTCAAAATAAGCATAACCTTGTTTAAATTGATACTCATTGCGTTGTTTGCCAGATAGGGTAGAAGGATCAGTTTTTTCAAACCACTCTAATGCTTGGGCAGCTGCAGTATATTTTTCTTTATCTAGTAATTCTAAGCCTGTTTGATAGTTTTTATTGAGGTTTTGCACTGCGCTAACTTGCGCATAGGTGCTAAAACCTCCTGCCAAAAGTAGCGGAATTAATAAGTATTTTCTTTGCATCGGTTTCAAATATGGTTGGTACTAAATTATAAATAGTAACAGTGTTTATCAACAGAAGTAATTAACATCTGTTAATAACACAATTAAACGAAGGGTTTTTAGAATTGGTATGAACGAAAGATTAATGTGGAAAATTAAGCTCGTTCACTGGTTTAATGTTCAGTGGTGCATTGAGTCGGAATTGTTTAGGCGATCAATTGTGTATTAGGTTAACGATCAATCAAAGTCTAATATCTAAATTGTGTCAATCGCAAGTCACCAATGACTGATGAACTAACTTATCCCTGACTTGCCAATAGATAAAGCACTGCCATTCTCACTGCTACTCCATTTTCAACTTGTTCTAAGATGATGGATTGCTTGCTGTCAGCCACATCACTGGTAATCTCCACACCACGGTTAATTGGGCCTGGGTGCATCACAATAATTTCTTTATCAAGATTATCAAGAATTTGTTTATTCAAGCCATACATCATGGCATATTCTCTTAAAGATGGGAAATATTTAATGTCCTGGCGTTCTAATTGAATGCGAAGCATGTTTGCAACATCACACCAGTTTAAAGCTTTAATTAAGTTATGCTCAACTTTTACGCCCAGTTGATGGATATGCTTAGGAATTAATGTTGTTGGGCCGCAAACCATTACTTCAGCACCTAAACGTTGTAGGCAAAGGATATTTGAAATGGCTACTCTCGAATGCAAAATATCACCAACGATAACGACTTTTTTCCCAGCAACATCGCCTAATTTCTGACGGATGGAAAATGCATCTAGCAAAGCCTGCGTTGGGTGCTCATGAGCGCCATCACCAGCATTTACAATTTGTGCTTTCACATGTTTACTTAAAAACTGGCCGGCTCCAGCATACGGATGGCGCATCACAACCATATCCACTTTCATTGAAAGGATATTGTTTACTGTATCAATTAGGGTTTCGCCCTTGCTTACTGAAGAAGATGAAGCTGCGAAATTAACCACATCTGCAGAAAGCCTTTTCTCCGCAAGTTCAAAAGAAAGTTTGGTTCGGGTTGAGTTTTCAAAAAAGATATTGGCAATGGTAATATCCCGAAGTGAAGGCACCTTTTTTATTGGCCTGTTAATCACTTCTTTAAAATTATCTGCAGTTTCGAAAATCAATTCGATATCATTCCGGTTAATATCTTTAATGCCTAAAAGATGTCGGGTTGATAGTTTGTCTGCTGCCATTTTTTACGTTATTGTTTTTCAGATAATAAAATCACTTTGTCTTCACTTCCTTCACTCTTCCAGGTTACTTTAACTTGTTGTGAGTTTAAGCTATCTACTTGATGACCAATGTAATCGGGTTCGATAGGCAAATGTCTACTAAACCTGCGGTCAATCAGTACTAAAAGTTCTACTTTTTCTGGGCGGCCATAAGCTAACAATGCATCAAGCGCAGCTCTTATAGTTCTTCCGGTCCAAAGTACATCGTCAATTAAGATTACTTTTTTGCCTTCGATGATGAAATCGATCGAATTGCTACTTGCTGTAACTAGGCCATCTTTACGTCGAAAATCATCTCTAAAAAAAGTAATGTCGAGGTTTCCCTTTAAAATTTTCTTGTTTTTTAAGATGGTTTCGAGCTCCTGATGAATACGATCGGCCAAAAAAATACCCCTTGGCTGAATGCCAATTAACACGGTATTTGCGAAATCGTCATGGTTTTCAATTAATTGATGGCAAAGCCTCTTAATTGTAATCTGAATTTTTTGTCCGTCAAGAAGTGTTTTCTTTTGCATTGAAGAAGGATTGGGCAAATATAGAAAAATGTTTGAAGGTAGGAAAGTTGATTTTGAAAAAGATCTTTAAAGCCAAATGTCGTTTTCAGCTGTAAGGATAATGGGTTTGTCTCCGGTTACCATAATGGTATGCTCATGTTGCGCCACAAAACCGCCTTTATTTCCCTTTAAAGTCCAACCGTCATTTTCAGTTTCGGCTATGTTGGATGTGGTAGAAATGAAAGTTTCAACCGCTATTGTTGTATTCTTTTTAAATCGATCGTGATTCCAGCGATCATAATAATTAGCGATATCATGAGGCGCTTCATGCAAACTTCTGCCAACGCCATGACCGGTTAGGTTTTTAATTACCCTGAAACCAGATTTGCGTGCTTCGGCTTCAATCAATCGGCCAATTTCTGCCACTCGAACACCACCCTTTATATTATTAATTGCTTTTTTTAAAATCTCTTTTGATGCATTAACCAGGAGATTGTGATTTGAAAAATCATTTCCTATCACAAAAGATCCTCCGTTGTCAGACCAGAAACCGTTCAATTCTGCTGAAACATCGATGTTAACCAAATCTCCTTCCGCTAAAATTTTCTTTTCATTTGGAATGCCATGTGCAATTTCTTGATTCACACTGATACAAGTCCAACCGGGAAAATTATAGGTTAATCTGGGCGCAGATTTAGCTCCGAAATCTTTTAAAATTTCCCCGCCAAAATCATCAAGTTGTTTAGTAGAAATCCCAGGTTTTGCAAAGCTTCGCATTTCTTTTAAGGTATATGCCACAGCTTTACTTACTCTTTGCATGCCTAATAATTCATCTTCTGTTGTAATCGACATAGATTTATTTTTTTGCTAAAATAGAGTTTTCGAATATTAAAATAATAAATTCAATAGCTTTGTGACGATGATGGCACAAAACCCAGTGATTTTTTTTGATGGCGTTTGCAATCTATGTAATGCATCTGTACAGTTTGCTATAAAACACGACAAAAAGAATGTTTTCAAGTTTACAGCTTTACAGGGAGCGTATGCAAGAACTATTTTGCCAAAGTATAATGTGGATCTCACTAAGATTGATTCAATTATCTTAGTCGAAAATAATCACCTTTACACAAAATCATCGGCTGCTTTAAAAATAGCAAGAAAATTGAATGGATTTTGGCCACTGTTGTATGGATTTATCATTATACCAAAATTTGTCAGAGATTGGTTTTATGATATCATTGCAAAAAACCGATACAAATGGTGGGGGAAACAGCAGAGTTGTTGGGTACCAACACCCGAATTAAAAGAGAAATTTTACAATTAATTTTGCCCTTGTTGATCTTGCTTGTTGCTTGGTTTCCATAACCAAAGCGTTAAAATAACCAAAGGAATAGAGATGCTCAATGCAATGACAATAAAAATACTGCGTTGCCTTACAATATCAGCTTCATCAGTGACGAAAATATTCACCGTTTCTTTTAGAACAAATAATGTGATCAGGGTACAAACGACTGCAAGTATTTTACGCATGATTTAATTTTGAAACAAAGATTGCATTAATTTTCAAAATTTTCTGCTGAAAATAAAAAAGTCAGCCGGATTGCTCCAAGCTGACTTGCATTTAACCAAATATAAAATGCTATTCTGCCGTTTTTACAGGGGTTAGATTTTTTAATTCATCTTCTGAAAAAAGACGATAATGAATTTTAAATGTTTTATGAAGTGGCGTTTCCAAAGAAAATCCACCTACACCGAAACCATCTAATACATCTAAATTAAAATGAGAAAACTTCCAATATTCGAAAAGATCTCTATCTACCCAGAACTCACATCCATCTACTTCACCCAAACAAACATCATTCATTCTTAAGTAGTAGCCACCTTTTTCAAAGCATTGTGGCTGTGTGCCTTCGCAACATCCTCCAGCTTGGTAAAACATGAGTTCTCCATGTTTTTCTTTGAGGATAGCGATCAATTCTTTTGCTTCGGTTGTACTGTCAATTCTACTTATCATAATGATTGTGGTTTGTGTAAAACCGCAGGTGAAAATCAATATCACAACTGCGACTTTACTAATCAACGCGGAATCAATAATTTTGTTCCTTATATTAAAAGAAGCCTAATTTATTTTTGTCGTAAGAGATCAGCATGTTTTTGGTTTGGCGATAATGACCTAACATCATTTTATGATTTTCTCTACCCACGCCAGATTGTTTATAGCCACCAAATGGCGCTCCGGCAGGATAAGCGTGGTATTGATTTACCCAAACACGACCAGCTTGAATAGCCCTTGGAACTTGGTAAAGCTCATGCGCATCTCTAGTCCACACACCAGCACCTAAACCATAAAGTGTATCATTTGCAATTTCAATGGCTTCTTCTACCGTTTTAAATGTAGTTACGGCTAATACTGGACCGAAAATTTCCTCTTGAAAAATTCTCATTTTATTATGGCCTTTGAAGATGGTAGGTTTAATGTAATAGCCTCCACCAAGCTCACCAGGAAGTTTATTTACCTCTCCACCAGTTAAAACTTCAGCACCTTCTTCTTTCCCTAACTTAATATATTGTGCTATTTTTTCGTATTGAATTTTCGATGCTTGCGCACCCATCATTACCGTTCTATCCAAAGGACTACCGATTTTAATGGCTTCTGTTCTCTCAATTACTTTGGCAATGAACTTTTCATAAATATCTTCCTGAATTAATAAACGTGATGGGCAAGTACAAATTTCACCCTGGTTTAAGGCAAACATTACTGCGCCCTCTACAGCTTTATCTAAAAAGGCGTCATCTTCGTCCATTACCGAACTGAAGAAAACATTAGGCGATTTTCCACCTAACTCTAAGGTAACCGGGATAATATTTTCAGTAGCGTATTGCATCACTAAACGTCCGGTTGGGGTTGACCCGGTAAAGGCTGCTTTTGAAACTTTTGGATTGGTTACCAAAGCACGTCCTAATTCTGCTCCAAATCCATTCACTACATTTATTACTCCTGGGGGCAATAGATCACCAATTAACTCCATCAAAACCATGATAGAAATCGGGGTGCTTTCTGCAGGTTTCAAAACCACACAGTTCCCGGCAGCCAGGGCAGGAGCCAGTTTCCAGATTCCCATTAACAATGGAAAGTTCCATGGGATAATTTGTGCAACCACGCCAATTGGCTCATGCACAATTAATGATACGGTATTGGCATCAAGCTCAGAAAGTGATCCTTCTTCCGCACGAATTACACCTGCAAAATATCTAAAATGATCAATGCCTAATGGTAAATCGGCAGCCAAGGTTTCTCTTACCGCTTTACCGTTATCAATGGTTTCAACCGTGGCCAGATATTCCAAGTTATCTTCCATTCGTTGAGCAATTTTATTCAAAATAATGCTCCTTTCAGTTGAAGAAGTTTTGCTCCAGGTTTTGAAAGCCTCATGTGCTGCATCAACCGCTAAAGCTAAATCTTCTTTAGTGGAATGTGCAGCTTTTGTAAATACTTTTCCATCAATTGGAGATATGTTATCGAAATAGTTTCCATTTGCCGGTGGTACAAACTTTCCTCCGATATAATTATCATAATGAGGTTTAAATGATGGTTTTTCGATTAAATTTTCCATAATTAATTATTGTTTTTAAGGTTTGAAAAAACACCACAAGCATTTCTACGTTATTCAATTTTGAGAAAATTGCTCATAATATTTTTCGAGAATTAAGATTTGGTTAATACAAACCTATGGCAAAGCCATGTGAAGAGATAGTATAATTGCGTCAAATGGTAGCATTATTGTTTCACGATGTGTAACCTTATCGAAATACTTTTATATTTGATTAATCAGTAATTCTCTCTAACCAAAATCTCTGTTGTTATGCCATATATACCGGATCAGGTCAGTTTAAGTAAAACTGAAACTTTACAAACCTTAGTCGAAAACAGGACATCATATACTTTAGAACGTTGTGAATTGAACGTTTTTGAAACCTATACCGAATCTTATAAAGTACCACTTACTTTTAACGATTTTGTAATTACGAGTATGTTGAGGGGTAAAAAGGTCATGCATCTTTCGGATAGAAAAGGGTTTGATTATTTTCCTGGTCAAACGGTTATTGTTCCGCCGGCTGTGAGTATGAAAATTGATTTTCCGGAGGCCACTAATCTTAATCCCACCCAATGTATTGCTTTGGCGATAGATCAGGAGCAGATTAAAAAAACGATAGCTTACTTAAACGAATTTTTCCCAAAGGATGGAAGTAATGAGAAGTGGTTGCTGAATTACGATGAATATCATTTTTACAACAACGAAGAAATTGCTTACCTGATCAATAAAGTGATTAGAATTTGCTCTGAACGATCAAAGGAAAAAGATGTGTTGGCAGATTTAACTTTAAAAGAGCTTTTGGTCAGAATTATGCAAACTCAAAATCTTAAAACAATAAGCGATGAATCTTATAATTTGAATCAAAATCCCTTGGCTTTTGTGTTGAATTACATTAAAGCGAACTTAAATGAGAAGATCAGTATCAATAGCTTAAGTGATAAGGCTTGTATGAGCAAAGCTACTTTTTACCGTTTATTTAAGAGAGAACTAGGTATTAGCCCGAATGATTTTATTCTTGCAGAAAAGATTAATAAAGCTAAGATTTTGCTTGCACAACCTGGATCAAAAATAGCTTCCATAAGTTTTGAATTAGGTTTTAACGATGCCAATTATTTCATTAGAACATTTAAAAAACTGGTAGGGATAACCCCAGGAGCCTATCAGTTAAAAGTAGCTAAGCAGCTTATCCATTAATTTTCAAGATACCTTTTAGCGTAAGTGATTCCTATTAAATCATACCTTTTAAACTGTGTTTTCAATCGTTTTTGAAAATCAGGGTAATTGCGTTTATCTTTCGGACTCCACAATACTTCACTTAAGGCATCTAGCCTAGGAAAAAGTTGGTATTGTACTTTTGCCGGGTTGGTAATATACTCGCTCCATAAGCAACCTTGCCCACCCCAAATGTATTTCGCTTGTTCTGCATTGAGTTCGGTTGGGATAGGTTCATAATTATAAACATCGGCTAGCAACGAGGGTTTTCCGGCAGTTAAGCTATCTTCCTTTGCAAATTGAGCGTGGTTGAAATAAACTTTGTCTTCAGGAGTCATAATGGCTTTATGGTTTTGCCTGGCAGCCTCAATGCCACCTTTTTCTCCCTGCCAACTCATAACCACCGCATTTGGAGCCAAACCACCTTGTAGAATCTCATTCCAGCCGATAATGGTTTTGCCTTTGTTATTTACAAATTTCTCAATCCTTTGGATGAAATAACTTTGCAGTTCACTTTCGTTTTTAAGTCCGTTTGATTTCATGATTTGTTGCGAAACGGCTGATTGTTTCCACCAAACTTTCGAAGCCTCATCGCCACCTATGTGAATGTATTTCGATGGGAATAGCTCCATTACTTCAGCCAATACATTTTCTAAAAATTTGAATGTGGTATCTGAAGCCTGCAAAACATTATTGTATTTATTCATCATTCCCCAGGTTTCGGCAACACTATACTTTTTATTTGGTTCAGTACCTAACTCTGGATATGCCGCCAGCAAAGCCATGCTATGGGCTGGCATTTCGATTTCTGGAATGATGGTAATGTAGCGTTTTGCAGCGTACTCAACTACTTCTTTTATTTGTTCTTGCGTATAAAAGCCACCATGTTTAATCCCATCCGTTTTGATCACGGCATCTTTTGGAGTAATATTAATCGCTGTTGGCAATACCTGATATTTTATATTCTCGTTACCTTTTCCCGGCCATAAACCAACAATGCTACCATTTCTCCAGGCACCGATTTCTGTAAGTTTTGGATATTTCTTTATTTCGATTCTCCAGCCATGATCATCGGTTAAATGCCAATGGAAATAATTCATTTTGTGTAAGGCTAAATAATCGATGTATTGCTTTACAAAGTCTACATCGAAAAAATGACGACTAACATCTAAATGCATTCCACGGTAATCGAAGCGGGGATAATCTGTAATGGAAACCGCCGGAATTTGGAGCGATGCTGATTTTAAAGTTGGTAAAAGTTGGATTAAACTTTGTACACCATAGAAGATACCGTTTTCTGAATTGGCATAAATTATTGTTTGATCGTAGTTGCTTATAAGTTCATATTCGTTTGAACTTTTTAGTAATCGCGTAACTATTTCTATTTTGATTATGTTTCTTTTATTTGGTGAATTTGGGTTAATCCGAAGTTTTAGATCGTAATATTTTTGAATATAACTTTGTAGAAATAAAGCTGAGTTGGATAAAGAATCACTTGAAATAATTTCTGTTTTGTTATCAATAATAAATTTTTCTGTGCTTAATCCAGTCTTAATGCTTACCGGCTGCGGTATAATACTTACTTCTTGAGCAGATAGACTGTTGCAAAAAGCAAATGATAAAAACAAAAAGATAATCTTCTTCATAATAGAATGGTTTTCCTTTTTCAAAAGTAGTAATTCTAATCGGATGAAAGTTAGAGGTTGGGGAGAACGAATTACGAATGTTACCTAAACCCGATGGTAGGAAAATACTTTTTGGTTTGCAGCAACCCTGAATTATTTGTCATGCTGAGGTACGAAGCATCTGCAAGCGATGAAACAGATGCTTCGTGCCTCAGCATGACAAGAGTTAAAAAAAGATTGAACGAACAGCGGGGCAGGAGTGAGCGATTATTGCTTGCTTGCGTTTTCAAA